>JBDTJD010000071.1:0-6039 GCA_039935975.1 Caldimonas sp. | reverse complement strand
CTGCTTTTGCGTCGGGTCGTAACTGACCGGGGTCGTCATCGCGGGCTCAGGTAGGCGGCGAGCTTGTCGCCGAGGGTGGCGGCCACGTCGTCCCACGCAGCGCGAACGCCGATTGTAGAAAGATCGACCGTCGCCAGCCCGGCATGACCGCACGGATGGATGCGCGAGAAGGGGCTCAGGTCCATCGCGACGTTGAGGGCGACGCCGTGGTACGCCCGGTGCCGACTCACCTTGACGCCGATCGCAGCGATCTTGCCGAGGCCGGCAAACCGGTCCGTGCCGGCCGGGCCGACGTGGGCCGCGTGGCCGAACGGATCGGCGAGGCGGACGTAGATCCCCGGCTCGCCGGCGACGCGATGGCCGGTGACACCGGCGCGCTCGAGCGTCGCCAGCAGCGCTTGCTCGAGCCGAAAGACGTATTCCTTGACGTAGAGGCCGAGCCGCTTCAGGTCGACGAGCGGGTAGGCGACGACCTGGCCGGGGCCGTGATACGTGACTTGCCCGCCACGATCGGTGCGCACGACCGGAATGTCGCCGGCGTCGAGCACGTGCTCGTCCTTGCCGGCGATGCCCTGCGTGAACACCGGCGGATGCGCGCAAAGCCAGACCTCGTCGGCGGTGTCGGGCGTGCGGGCGGCCGTGAAGCCGCGCATCGCGGCGAAGGTCGGCTCGTAGTCGACCCGGCCGAGGCGCTTGACAAGCATCGCAGCGTCCGCCCCGGCCCG
This sequence comes from Caldimonas sp., assembly GCA_039935975.1. Classification (GTDB taxonomy): domain Bacteria; phylum Pseudomonadota; class Gammaproteobacteria; order Burkholderiales; family Burkholderiaceae_C; genus Schlegelella_A. The sequence goes on along the minus strand of JBDTJD010000071.1, from coordinate 5,314 downwards.
TGGCTCAGAGCACGACCTTGACCATCGGGTGTGTCGACAGCGTCCGGTAGAGCTCGTCGAGCTGCTCGCGGCTGGTGGCGTTGACGGTGATCGTCACGCCCATGTACTTCGAGCCGCTGCTTGGCCGAAGCTCGATCGTCGCTGCGTCGAAGTCGGGGTCGAAGCTGCGCGCGATCGCGGTGACGGCGTGCACGAACCCGTCGCCGTTCACACCCATCACCTTGATCGGGAAGCGCGACGGGTACTCGATCAACGATTGCTCGGGGGGGACGTCCTGCATCGGTGGGGTTTCCATCGCATCGATCTGAGGGCGGACAGCGCGGTTGCAACCTGCCACGCCCGGCGCAATCGCGGTCAGATCGACTGCTTGCGCTTGGCGCGCTGATACGCCTCGTGGAGCCGCGCGTAGACCGGCCCCGGCTTGCCGTGCAGCGCGCCGTGCCCGACCGCATCGCCATCGAGCGTCGTGACCGCCAGGACCTCCTTGGTCGCCGAGCTGAGCAGCACCTCGTCGGCGGCGGTGACGTCCGCCTCGGCGATCGGCCTGAGGTTGTAGGCGATGCCGCACTCCTCGCACAGCTCCTTGATCAACTCGTAGCGGATGCCCTCGAGCACGTGCTCGCTTTTCGGCGGCCCGAGCACGGCGCCCTCATGGACGACCCACACGTTCGACGCCGACGCCTCCGTGAGAAAGCCGTTCCTGAACATGATCGTCTCGACCGCGTCGTGATCGGCAGAGATCTGGCGTGCCAGCACGTTGCCGAGCAGCGACGTGCTCTTGATGTCACCCCGCTCCCAGCGGAAATCGCGCGCGCTGACACAGGCCACGCCCTTCTGGCGCTGCTCACCCGACACACCCTTCATCGCGCTGGCCATCATGAAGACCGTCGGCGCGACCCCGACCGGCATGACGTGGTCGCGCAGCGCGACGCCGCGCGTCACCTGGATGTAGACGATCTGGTCGGTGGCGCCGCCGTGTTCGTGCAGCGCGGCGACGAGCTTGCGACACCGTTCGAGCCACTGCTCTCGATCGAGCGGGTTGTCGATGCGCAGCTTGGCCAGGCTGCGGCCGAGGCGGGCGAGGTGCTCGTCGAAGCGGAACAGCTTCAGGTCGTAGATCGGCACGACCTCGTAGATGCCGTCGCCGAAGATGAAGCCGCGGTCGAGCACCGACACCTTCGCCTCCGAGAGAGGCAGGTATTCGCCGTTCAGGTAGCAGAGCGTGTGGGGAAGTGGGATGGTCATGTCGCCTCCGCGGTGGATTGTCGCGCCCGGCGCGTCACTTCACCCACAGTCTGATCGCGTCCCAGGCGCGCCCGAAGATGCCGCTCTGCTCGACCGTCTCCATCACGACCAGCGGCACGGCCGCGACCTGGGTGCCGCCGGCCGTCGTCACGACGATCCGGCCGACGCGCTGGCCCTTGGCAAGCGGCGCGACCATCGGGTCGGTTCGCTCGATCTTGGTCTGCAGGGTGGCGCCCTCGCCCTTGGGCACGCTCAGGAACACCGGGCCGGCGGCGCCGAGCTTGACCGTGCTCTCCTTGCCCTTCCAGACCTGTGGCGCGACGATCACCTTGCCGTCCTCGAAGAGACGCAGCGTGTCGAAGGCCAGGAAGGCCCAGTTGAGAAGCTTCTGACTCTCGTTGGCGCGCGCCTCCATCGAGGTCGTGTGGAGCACGACGGTCATGATCCGCCGCTTGCCCGGGCCTCCCGCCGCCCCGAGGTTCGGGAACTCGCGCTGCGCCGTCGCCAGCAGGCAGTAGCCCGCCGACTCGGTGTAGCCGGTCTTCATGCCGTCGACCGTCGGGTCGCGCCGCAGCAGCAGGTTTCGGTTCGGCTGGGAGATGTTGTTGAACTTGTATTCCTTGATGGAGTAGTACGGAAAGTACTCCGGGTAGTCGCGGATGATGTGCGTGGCCATGACGGCGAGGTCTCGCGCCGTGCTGCGATGGCCGGGCTCGGTGAGGCCGGTGACGTTCTTAAAGCTCGTGTTCTTGAGCCCCCACGCCTGGGCCTGTCGATTCATCAGGCCGACGAAAGTCTCGACCGAGCCGGCGACGCCCTCGGCCAGCGCGACGGCGGCGTCGTTGCCGCTTTGCGCGATGAGGCCACGCAGGAGCTGGTCGACGGTGGGCGTCATGGTCGTGTCGATGAACATCAGCGAGCCGCCGCCCTTGCGCTCGCTCCAGGCGAGCTTGGACACCGGCAAGGTCTGCTCGAGGGTGAGCTTCTTGTCGCGCAGCGCCGCGAAGACGACGTAGGCCGTCATCAGCTTGGTGAGCGAGGCCGGATCGACGGGGGCGTCGGCGTCGCGCTCGGCCAGGGTCTGGTTGGTCGTCAGGTCGAGAACGATGAAGCTCTTCGCGGCGACCTCGGGTGGTTGCGGCGACTGGGCGGCCGCCGCGCAGGCGACCGAGAGGAGCAGCGCGGCGAGGGGCACGCGCGAGGTGAAACGGAAAATCGACATGGCAAAGGGACCGAAGGGGAAAGAGAAGACGCGGTCAGACCGCAGCGAGATCGCGCAGTTCACGCACGATGACTTTCTTGAGCAGGCCGAGCTGGCCGTGGAAGAAGTGGCCGACGCCCGGGAAGACGACGACCGGCAGGTTCTGGGGCCCGGCCCAGGCGAGCGTCGCCGCGAGCGGCACGACGTCGTCGCTCCCGCCGTGGATGACGAGCGTGTCGTCGGGCACGTTCCTGACCTGCTGCTTTTCGGTCGACGGCCCGACGAGCACGATCCGGAGCGGCTTGGCCTCGGCGGGGAGCCGGTGCGCCGCCTCGACCGCGACGTAGGCGCCGAACGAGAAGCCCGCCAGGACGAGCGGCAGTCTGGCGAATTCGGGGCGACCGCGCCACGCTGCGATCACGGCAAGCGCGTCATCGACTTCGCCGCGGCCCTCGTCCCAGACGCCTTCCGAGGCGCCGATGCCGCGAAAGTTGAAGCGCACGCTGGCCCAGCCGAGACCCAGGCAGGCACGGGCCACGGTCTGCACGACCTTGTTGTCGAGCGTGCCGCCCGACGGCGGGTGCGGATGGCAGACGACGGCCAGGCCGCGCGGCGCGTCCTCGGGCCGGTCGACGGCACACTCGATGCGCCCGGCCGGCCCGTCGACGGTCTCGCGAACGGTGCGAGGCGTCATCGCATCGGCGCGCGGCTAGCGACCGACGTCGGCGGGCAGCACCAGGCGCTCGACGACCTTGCCGCCGACGAGATGCGAGTCGACGATCTCGTCGATGTCGGCCTCGTCGACGAAGGTGTACCAGGTGCCTTCCGGATAGACCACCGCAACCGGGCCGCCGGCGCAGCGGTCGAGGCAGCCCGACTTGTTGACCCTCACCTGGCCCGGCCCGTTGAGGCCCGCCTTCTTGATGCGCGACTTGCAGCGATCGAAGCCGGCCCTGGCGCCATCGCGGGAGCATGCCTTCTCGCCGTTGTCACGTTCGTTGAGGCAGAAGAAGATGTGTCTCTCGTAGTAGCTCATCGTCGGGGATTCTAGAAGCCGGTGCCGCGCGGCCCGCGCGCGGCCAACCTCGTCAGCAGGTAGGTCAAGGCGGCGTACGGCCAGAGCCAGCCGACCCACTGGGCGCCACCGTGGAAGCGGATGAAGCGGCCCTGCTCCCAGCCCTGCAGGCTTTGCGCGAAGTAGAGATCGGCGGGCGCCTGGGCGACAAGCATCACGAGGGCGGTCAGCACGATCAGGCCGAAGCCCGCAGCGATCCGACCCGGCACGAGGCTCAGCAGCAGCGCCACGCAGTTGCCGACGACGAACGCCTGGAGCGCCCGTTCGGTCGTCCACGCCAGGGCGTGGCCGGGTCCGAAGTTGAGCGCCGTCGACAGCGTCATCGTCGCGGCGCCGAGCACGGCCCCGCCAACGACGAGGAGGGTGCGGCGCCAGCCGGGCGCGGCGATCGTGAACGCGACCAGGCAAGGCGCGATGACGCCGAGCATGACGATCGAGAACTCGGTCGCCGGCGACAGCGACCGAACCGCCTCGCCGGCATCGGGCGACGCGACCGCCAGGCCCGCGGCCCACGCCTCCAGCGGCGTGTCGCGGAACCACTCGGCGAGAAGCGGCTGGAGCCGGGTCGCGACGTGGCCGAGCCCGAACGGCACCGCGCTTGGAAAGAGCAGGCCGATCGGCCAGAGCACCAGCAAGGCGAGGCCGCCAGCGCTGCGCGAGACGAACCAGCGCTCGCGCACGCGCTGCCAGCGATCGATGCCGCCGCGCCAGTTGAGCGCCGCGCCGATGGCAACGCCGAGCGCCGTGCCGGCCGCGTTGAGACCGAGGTCGACGTTCGAGGCGACGCGCTGCGGCAGGTAGTTCTGGAGCGTCTCCATCGCGAACGAGAGCAGCGTTCCCCCGAGGCAGGCCAGCGCCGCCGAGGCCCCGGCGCTGCGGCCGCCGCGAACGCCGGCAACGAACAGGAGCAGGCCAAGGGGCAGGTAGCCGAGCAGGTTGGCCACGAGGTCGAAGCTCGTCCACCAGCGCGGCCAGCCGAGCAGCAGGTAGTCGAACGGCCCGACGCCCGGGACACGCCAGCCGGTCGAGGGATACAGGCTCGCATAGCCGATGAGCGCCACGTACAGCCACGCGAGCGGGACGGCGGAGCTTCGGTGTCGCGGCATCCCTCTTCTACGCGACCGTCGCCGAGCTCACGAGAAAGGCTTGACGACGGCCAGCACGACGATCGCCGTGAACAGGATGACGGCCGACTCGTTGAAGATCCGGAACCAGCGCTCGCTCTTCACGTTGGCGAACTCCTCGAACTTGCGCAGCAGCGAGCGGCAGGCATGGTGGTAGCCGATCGCGACGATCACGAGCACGATCTTCGCGTGCAGCCAGTAGCTGTGCGGCTGCTTGCCGACGCCATAGCCGAGCCAGAGCGTGAGCCCGAGCGCGATCGCGACGACCATCAGGAGGCTCGAGAAACGATAGAGCTTCCTCGCCATCATCAGGAGCCGCTCGCGCTCGGCGTGACTGTCGGCCGGAACGCTGGCGAGGTTGAGGAAGATCCTCGGCAGATAGAAGAGACCTGCGAACCAGCTGCTGACGAAGACGATGTGCAGCGCCTTGACCCACAGAATCGATGAACCCATGCGCGGATTATCGGTGGCTCTCGAAGCCCTCGGCGCCGGGTGGTCGCGCCGGGCGCGGCCGCCAGCGCCTCGCTCCACGGCCTCTAGAATCGCGCCCGTGCTGACGCCGCCGCCCTTCCCTCGGAGCCGCCCGCGGCGACTGCGTCGCGACGCCTGGAGCCGCGATCTCGTGCGCGAGTCGCGCCTGCACCCGAGCGACCTCATCCTGCCGGTCTT
>JBDTJD010000070.1:0-11804 GCA_039935975.1 Caldimonas sp. | reverse complement strand
CTTCATGCGCTCGATCAGCACCGATCCGATCGTCTTGTTGCCCGTCGTGTAGGATTCGGCGCCGACGGCGGCGATCTGCCGGAACATCTCGCCCAGATTGCCGGCGATGGTGATCTCGTGCACCGGGTACGCGATCCTGCCGTTCTCGACCCAGAAACCGGCGGCGCCCCGCGAGTAGTCGCCTGTGACGTAGTTGACGCCCTGACCCATGAGCTCGATGACGAAGAGGCCCCGGTCGAGCCGGGCGAGCATCGCGTCGAGGTCGTCGCCCGGACGGGTGAGGCGCGAGCTGAGCGAGAGGTTGTGCGAGCCGCCGGCATGCCCGGTGGTGCGCATGCCGAGCTTGCGGGCCGAATAGGTCGACAGGAAATAGCTGCCGACGACGCCGCCGTCGACGATGTGCGCCGCCTTCGTCGTCACGCCCTCGTCGTCGAACGGCGCGCTGCCCTTGCCGCGCAGCACGTGAGGGTCCTCGCGGATGTCGATGTGTGCCGGGAGGACGCGCCGCCCCAGGCTGTCGAGCAGGAAGGTCGACTTCCGGTAGAGCGCGCCGCCGCTCGTCGCCTGCACGTACGCCCCGAGCAAGCCGGAAGCGAGCGACGACTCGAACAGCACCGGCACCTCGCAGGTCTTGATCTTGCGCGAGGCCAGGCGCGAAAGGGCGCGCTCGGCCGCGTAGCGCCCCACGCCTTCGGGCGCAGCGAGATCCTCGGGGGAGCGCATCGACGTGTACCAGGCGTCGCGCTGCATGTCGTCGCCCGAGCGGCCGGGCAGCGATGCGATCGGCGCCACCGAGATCGCGTGCCGCGAGCTCGCATAGCCGGCGCCGAAGCCGCGCGTGTTGGCGGCGTAGAAATGCGACTGCTGCGCCGAGACGCCGGCGCCCTCGGAATTGGTGATCCGCCGGTCGACGGCCAGGGCCGCGGCCTCGCAGCGCGTCGCCAGCACGATCGCCTGCTCGGCGTCGATCGCCCAGGGATGGAAAAGGTCGAGATCGCGACGCGAGGCTGCGCCATCGGCCAGATCGGCCTCGTCCGGCAGGCCGGCCGCCGGGTCCTCGGCCGTGAAGCGCGCGATGTCGTGCGCGGCGCGCACCGTCTGCTCGATGGCGGCACGCGAGAAGTCCGACGTGCTGGCGTTGCCGCGTCGCTGGCCGACGTAGACGGTGACGCTGATCGACTTGTCGCGGTTGCGCTCGATGTTCTCGGTCTCGCCCTTTCGCACCGAGACCGACAGGCCGACGCCTTCGGAGACCTCGGCGACCGCGTCGCTCGCGCCCAGGTTCTTCGCCGTCGCGAGGCAGGCGTCGACGAGCTCGCGAAAGCGGTCGCGCGAGTAGGCGAAGGCCGATGGCGCGGGCGCGGTGGCGTGGGACATGGGGGAGTCGAGAGGCAAGGGAGGAGGGTCGCGAACGTGCTCGCGCACGGTCGCTGCAAGGGCGACGACTATGATAACGACGCCCTTTTCGCCACTTCGCCTCCCTGCCCTTCTCGCGACCATGCCCGAGCGATCGCCCGCCCCCGGCGCCCCGTCCGAAGCCGCGTCGGCCCCCGATGCCGCGCCGCTGCGGGAGCGTCCGAGCAAGACACGCCGCAAGCACGAGTCTCACGAGCTCCAGTCGCTCGGCGAAGCCCTGCTCGAGTTGCCCGACGATCAGGTCGCCTCGCTCGGTCTCTCGGAGCCCCTGGTCGACGCGATCCACGCAGCGCGACGGATTCGCGCCCACGAGGCCCGGCGCCGGCAGATGCAGCTGATCGGCAAGTTGATGCGGCAGAACGACGTCGAGCTCGCGCGCGCCGCTGTCACGGAACGCCAGCTCGGCCACGCGCGCGACTCGCTCGCCCTGCACCAGGCCGAGCGCTGGCGCGCGGAGCTGATCGCCGACGACGAGGCGACGACGCGCTTCGCCAGCGAGCATCACGGCGCCGACCTGCAGCGCCTGCGCGCCCTAGTCCGCAATGCGCGCAAGGACGCCGCGAACGCGCCCGAGCAGCGCAGCGGCCGCGCCTATCGCGAGCTTTTCCGGTTCGTCCGCGAGCACGAAGGCGATGTCTGAGCCGGCGCGCGACCCGCTCCGGATCGGCCTCGTCTCGGTCAGCGACCGCGCTTCGGCCGGCGTCTACGAGGACAAGGGGATTCCCGCCCTGCGCGACTGGCTCGCCCGCGCGATCCTGAACCCGATCGAGTGGCAGACGCGACTTGTCGCCGACGACGAGACGACGATCTCGGCGACCTTGCGCGAGCTCGTCGACGAGAGTCGCTGCGATCTCGTCCTCACGACGGGCGGCACCGGTCCGGCACCGCGCGACGTGACGCCGGAAGCGACCCTCGCCGTCGCCAGCAAGGTCATGCCCGGCTTCGGCGAGCAGATGCGGCGCATCTCGCTCGCCTTCGTGCCGACGGCGATCCTGTCGCGCCAGGTCGCGGTCGTGCGCGGCAAGGCACTCGTGATGAACCTGCCCGGTCAGCCGAAGTCGATCGCCGAGACGCTCGAAGGCCTGCGCGACACGGCACCGCCGGTGCCGGGCATCTTCGCGGCCGTGCCCTACTGCGTCGACCTCATCGGCGGGCCCTACATCGAGACCGACGCCGCCGTGTGCGCGGCATTCCGGCCGAAGTCGGCGATCAGAGCCGTGAAGACTGGCTAACGCGGCGTTGCCGCGCGGATCACTTCACGAGCTGGTTCAACCGCTCCGCGTCGAAGCGCTCGGTGGTGTGCGCCTCTCCCGGCACGCAGTCGTCGCTCGGCAGCTCGCGCGAGCGCGCCGACAGCTTCTCGATCGCCTGCCAGAGGAGCGCGATTTGGTGCTCGTGGCCGGACGCGTTGTCGATCAGACCCTTCATCGCCAGCGAGACGGGGTCATCGCCCTGCGTCAGCCCGTAGGCCGAGAAGCCCATCTTGGCCGCGTTGGCCTCACGGGTGGCCTCGGCCTCGGCCTCGATGATGCGTGCCGGGTTGCCGACCGCCGTCGCGCCCGGCGGCACCGGCTTGACGACGACGGCGCCCGAGCCGATGCGCGCGCCGTCACCGACCGTGAAGCCGCCGAGCACCTGTGAATTCGCGCCGACGATGACGCCCTTGCCCAGCGTCGGGTGGCGCTTGGCGCCGCGCGCAAGCGACGTGCCGCCGAGGGTCACGCCCTGGTAGATCGTGCAGTTGTCGCCGATCTCGGCGGTCTCGCCGACGACGACGCCCATGCCGTGGTCGATGAACACGTGCCGGCCCAGGGTCGCGCCCGGGTGGATCTCGATCCCGGTGAGGAAGCGCGCGACGTGCGAGACGAAGCGGCCGAGCCAGTGAAGGCCGTGCCGCCAGCACCAGGAGGCGAGACGGTGCAGGACGACCGCGTGCAGACCCGGATAGCAGGTGAGCACCTCGAAGTTCGATCGGGCAGCCGGGTCGCGCTCGCGGATGCAGGCGATGTCTTCGCGAAGGCGCTGGAACATGGGTTGCGGACCGGACACGGGGCGAGTCAGTTTAGCGACAACGCTCCTTCGCCGCTCGGGCGATGCCACGCAGGATGTGGACCTCTTCGACGCTCAGTTCGGCGCGGTTGGCAAGGCGATGCAGGCGCGCCATCAGCTTCTTCGGCGCCGCGGGATCGAGAAAGCCGAGCGCTTCGAGCGTGTCCTGCCAGTGGACGAGGAGGCCGCGGACAGCGACAGCGTCGGCGCGATTCGCGTCGATCTCCCGCGCCCGAACGCCGAAGCCGCCCTGCGCGACGCGCCATTCGTAGGCGAGAAGCTGCACCGCCTGCGCGAGGTTGAGCGAGCCGTAGGCCGGATCGGTCGGGATCGTGAGGCAGGCGTGACAGGCGTAGACGTCGTCGTTGGCCAGGCCGTGACGCTCGGAGCCGAAGACCAGGGCGAGGCGATGCGAGCCCGACGCGAGCGACGCGAAGAGCTCGCGCGGCGCGTGGTTCGGCGGCCCGAAATCGCGCGGCGTCATCGCCGTCGCGCAGGCATAGGTGATCCCGTCGAGCGCCTCGCCAAGCGTGGCCACGACACGCGCGCCGGCCAGGACGTCGGTCGCGCCGCTCGCCATCGCGATCGCCTCGGGGCGCTCGAGCACGTCGGCGAAGCGGGGCGCGACCAGCACGAGCTCGCGAAAGCCCATCACCTTCATCGCCCGCGCGGTTGCGCCGACGTTTCCCGCATGGCTGGTGCCGACGAGGACGAAGCGGGTGGGATCGGCGGGCATGCGACGGCTAAAATGGACGACGCTCATTTTGCAGCGCGCTCGATGCGACGACCGCGGCCCGGCACCGGCGCCACTGCCCACGCAGATTCAAACCCACTTCCTCCGATGTCCACCGCGCTGCATCCGATGCTCAACATCGCCATCAAGGCGGCGCGTGCCGCCGGGGCGATCATCAACCGGGCTTCGCTCGACGTCGACCGGCTCCAGATCGACGTCAAGGGGCCGAAGGACTTCGTCACCGAAGTCGACCGCGCCGCAGAGGTCGCGATCATCGACACCCTGCTCGCCGCCTATCCCGGCCACGGCATCCTCGCCGAGGAGTCGGGCAGCACGCGTGGCGCGCAGCACAGCGACTACGTCTGGATCATCGACCCGCTCGACGGCACCACCAACTTCATCCACGGCTTTCCGACCTATGCCGTGTCGATCGGCCTGGCCTTTCGCGACCAGGTCCAGCAGGCGGTCGTCTACGACCCGTCGCGCAACGACCTCTTCTACGCGTCGAAAGGCCGGGGCGCATTCCTCAACGACAAGCGCCTGCGCGTGTCGAAGCGGACGCGGATGGCCGACGCGCTCATCGGCACCGGCTTTCCCTTCCGCAAGAACGACGACTTCGCGCCCTACCTGAAGATGTTCGAGGCGGTGATGAAGAGCTGCGCCGGCGTGCGCCGGCCCGGCGCCGCCGCGCTCGACCTCTGCTACGTCGCGGCCGGCTGGTACGACGGCTTCTTCGAGACCGGGCTTTCGCCGTGGGACGTTGCGGCCGGCTCGCTCCTCGTCACCGAGGCCGGCGGCCTGATCGGCAACTTCACCGGCGAAGCCGATTTCCTGCACCGGCGCGAGATCGTGGCCGGCTGCCCGAAGATCTACGGACAGCTGGTGCACATGCTGGCACCGTTCACCAGCGTGCCGCAGGGTCCGGTCGGCGAGACCGCGGCGTAGTTCGTAACGTCGGCCTTTCGAAACGCGCTTCGGCGCGGCTTTCTCGAAGACTCACGCGATCGTCTTTGCGCTCAAGCGTCGCGATGGAAGGTGAAGCAGCCGCCGCCGCGCTGCTTCGCCAGATACATGGCCGCGTCCGCCTGGGCGATCAGCGCTGCCGGCTCTGCACCGTCTTCCGGATAGATCGCGATGCCGATGCTTGCAGACAAGGGATGCGACGGCCGGACTGCCGAGCCCGCTTGCGCGACCGCCGACAGCAGCTTCGTGGCTGCCAGTGCGGCGTCGGACGCGTGCCCCACTTCGGCGAGCAGGACGAGGAACTCGTCGCCTCCGTGGCGGCTCACCGTGTCGGAGGCGCGCAGGACCGAACCGAGCCGGTCGGCGACGGTGCGCAGGACCTCGTCGCCGACTGCGTGCCCAAGGGTGTCGTTGATCTGCTTGAATCCGTCCAGGTCCAGGAACAGCAGGGCGACGCGGGTTCCCCGTCGCCGCGCCAGCGAAATCCCGCCTTGCAGGCGGTCGAGCATGAGGGCGCGATTGGGCGTACCGGTCAGAGGATCCCGCTGGCTCGACTTCGTCAGCTCCTCGAGCTCGCCGGACGCAGTCTCCGCGGCCGCGCCGGCATTCAGCGCCGCCAGGACGAGCTGGCCATTCGCCTCGATCAGCGCGATGCCGTGTTCGCCGTCGACTGGTTTGCGAGCCTCACTGAGCTCACGGCGCAATCCCGCGAGGAACCCGTCCTGCTGGTGCCGTGCGGCCTGGGCCTCATCCCTCAGCTCCTGGGCCGCGAGGGTGGCGATCACCAGTTTCTCGTTGACGCTGCGGAGCTCGACGTTGTGCGCTTCCCGAGCGTCGAGTGCTGCGGCACGCTCCTCCATGGCGCTCGCACGCTCTCCGAGCGCTCGATCCATCAGGTGCGAGTCGGCCTCGCGCTCCTCGATCGCGGACTCTCTGCGCCCCTGCTCGCGCTCGCCAGCGGAAACCGGGCTCGGGCTTTCGGCGTCATTGCGGGTCATGGGCAAGGCCGGGTCATCAAGCGCTGCCGGGCAGCAGCGCCGCGGGTCGCGGGTGGCCGGTGAGCAGCGCCTCCATCTCGGGCCGGGGCGCACCGATGACGATGCCGTCGACGGTGATGTCGTAGAGGCACAGAGCGTGGCTGTGAACGCTGTTGCGAACCTTGACCACCGCCATGACGCGCTTGAGCTCGCCCTGCAGCTCGACGTAGCGCTGTACGATGATGGCGTCGGTCAGGAAGGCCGCGCCGTAGGGGCTGAAGCGCAGATCGGTGTAGCGATCCTCCAGCTCGGAGACCATCAGCACGGTCGCGCCCTGCGCCGTCAGCACCGCGACCATCCGGTGCAGCGACTCGCGAAAGTCCTCCCGAAAGGTCGGCGCCAGGGCCAGCTCGAAGCCTGACAGCGAGTCGATCACGACGCGTGACGCGCCGGTGGCCGAGATCATCTCGGTCATCGCGAACAGCGTCTCGTCGATCGACAGGTCGAGCGCCCGGGTGTCGATGACGCCGACCTGGCCGGCGGCGAACAGCGCCTCGAGGCGCGGGTTGTGCGATTGCCCCGGACTCTTCTCGAAGGCCGCGACGACACCCTTTTCGCCGAGCCGGGCGCCTTCTTCGAGAAAGGCGGTGGCGAGCATCGACTTGCCCGACCCCGAGGGGCCGGCGACGAGCAGCGAGTACCCCTTCGGCAAGCCGCCGCCCATCATCGCGTCGAGGCGCGGCGTTCCCATCCTGAGCCGCCGCGGCCGGGTCCCGTCGCGGTCGACGGGTGCGGCAACCGGACGCGACTCGGCGGGCAACGTCCGCGGAAAGACCTGGAGGCCTTCCTCGGTGATGCGAAAGGTGTGCAGCCCGGCGATCGTCGCCTGGCCACGCGACTTCGCGATCTGGATCTTGCGGACCATGGAGTTGCGGTGCAGGCTTTGCATCAGGAAGAAGATGCCGTCGGCGATGGTGAAGATGGGGCTCGTCTCGCTGTCGATGGTCATGTACTCGCCGATCAGGAAGGTGGTCGCCTGGCAGCTTGTCAGGTGAATGCCGAGTCGCTGAACGAAGTGCTGCAGGGCGGCTTCGCCGCCGCCGTTCTGCGCGGCCTGCGCCACCGATCGGAACGAGTCGACGAACACCAGCCCCGGCTCGAAGCGATCGACCTCGTCGACGATGCGGGCGAGGACCCGATCGAAGTCGCCGCTCAGGACCTCCTCGCTCAGGTTGACGAAGCGGATGAGGTCGTCGAGCTTGGCCGGGTCGAAGAAGCGGTACTGCTGCTGGTAGCGCAGCATCTTCAGCGCGGGCTCGCCGAGGACGGTGAAGAAGAGCGCCCGTCGCTCGGGGGCGGCCATGGCGAACATCATCTGGTGCGCGAGCGTCGTCTTGCCTGAGCCGGGCGCCCCGGCAATGATGTTGAACGAGAACTCGGCCAGCCCGCCGCCGAGGAGCGCGTTGATGCCGGGCACGCCGGTGGGCAGTCGCCGGATGACCACTTTGTCGTTCATTGCGCTGGCTCCTTGAGGTAGGTCTCGGCGGAGCTCGCTCCCCATGCGGATCGAAGAAGGCGAAAAGTCAGCGACCCTCCGATCAAGGACACCAGCAGGTCGACGAAGGCGTGCAGCAAGGCCTCGGACGAACGGCGCGCGTCGTCGACGTGGGCGTTGCCCGCGAGATCCTTCCGCAAGCGCTCGAGCTGCTCGTCGAGCGATGGCGCTTCGGCGCCGGGAAGCGCGAACGACGCGCGTGCGAGGTGCAACGCCCGCCGGTACAGCGCCTGCGTGGCGAGCGCCCCCACGAGCGGCTTGAGCTCTGCGAACAGCGAGGTCAGAGCCCGCACCGTCGATGCGGCGATCGCTGCAGTCTCGGCGCCGTCGGCCCCAGCCTCGTCATTTGCCGATCCGGTCAGGTCGTGTCGCATCAATTGAACCAGGCCGGAGACGAAGGAACCGATGAAAAGGTCGTCGCTGTTCACGCGACTGTGTTCGAGATCAAGCGCCGAGTCTGTGCGCTGCCGCACGGACAATGCACTGCGGACCTTGGAGTGCGCAACGACGCTGGTCGTTCCATAGACACGCGCTAAATGACCTCCGGCTCAATGGAGGCGCGTCGTTTTCGGCAACGGCAGCCAGACAGGCAACGCTCCAGCGGCCACTGGCGTTCGCTCGCCTTTCCTGTCGTTCAGGAGCAGCGTCACCCGACGGCAAAACGACTCCAGGTCCAGAGGCTTCGACCAGTAATCGATGGCTCCGCCCAACTTGGCCCTGGTCACATCGGAGGGCAGCGAATTCGCCGATACCGAAACGACCTTCAAGCTCGCGGTCGCTGGGTCCGCGCGCAGTGCGGCAAGCACCTCCGTACCGGACAGGTCGGGCAGTTGCATGTCCAGAAGCACAAGGTCGGGGTGGCTTTGGGCTGCCATCGAGAGCCCCACGCAGCCAGTGGCCGCGACAAGGACGCTCACGCCTTCGATGCGCGAAAGCATCGCCTCCACCACCAGCCGATTCACCTCGTCGTCGTCGATGCAGAGCACGACCGCGGGGTGCCGCAGCGGTTCGAGTGCCACAACGCCGGCGCGGTTTCTCGCCCCTTCGGCCGTGGCGGGCAGATCGCAGGCCGGAATCGAAAGGCGAGCACGCACGCCAGACTCGGGGCTGCCCTCGAATTCGAGTCTCCCATGCATCGATTCGACGAGTTGTCGGCTCAGCGCCAGGCCGATGCCGGTTCCCTCGATGGGCAGACGTTCCTTGCCGAGACGGTTGAACGGCTGGAACAAGTGGGCGATCTGCTCGGCGGTCATGCCGCGGCCGTTATCCACCACGTCGATGATGACCTCGTCGAGTCCGGAACTCATCTTGACCGTGACGGTTCCATGCGGCCGGTTGTATTTGCAAGCGTTCGAGAGGAGATTGATGAGGACCTGGCGCAACCGCTTCGGGTCGACCATCGCGCCGATGTCGGCGGGAAATGGAGCGAGCTCGCGCAGGCTGACCTCGTGGGTCAAGGCCAGCGGTTGGCTCAGCGCGATTGCTTCTCGCACCAACGGCGCGATGGCGCAAGGCGCGTTGGCGACCTCCGCTCTCCCGGACTCGATGCCGGAGATGTCCATCAAGTCGTCGACCATGCCCAGCAGGTGCCAGCCGGCTTCATTGATCAGGCGCACCCACTCCGCGTGGCGCGGCGCCAGGACGGGGAAACAGTCGGTCGCGAGCAACTGGGTGAAGCCGAGCATCGCGTTCAGGGGGGTTCGCAGCTCGTGGCTCATGTGCCCGAGGAAATCGGTCTTGGCGCTGCTGGCGGCATCGCCTCTCATCTTCTCCTGCAGGGCCTCGTGGCTCGCGTGCTCCTTGTCGGAATTTTCGAGCGCGAACGACACGTCTGCTCCCAACTCGCTGAGCAAGGGAATCACGGCTTCTCCGAAGAAGTCCTTCGTGTCCGCGCAGAGGAGGAGCATGCCGACCGAGGTGCCGGCTCGCTTGAGAGGGATGGCCACCAAGGCCAGGACGCCGTGCTTCGCGCAGTAGTCGCGCCAGACCTTCGTCTTGCCGTCCTTCATCGTGTCGTTGACAAGAACCGGCTCGCGGGAACGAATGGCGAATGCCAGCAAGGCCAGGTGCAGCGGCGTCCGGTCGCTCGACGGGTTGACGTCGCTTGCCCCCTTGACGCCGTCGGGCTCGCCCCGGGCCGCACTGGCATGGAGGGTCTCGCCCCTGCCCGCAAGGTTGATGAACGCGCGCCGGGCACCGGCCCGGTTCACGCATATCTCGCAGACCCCCTCGAACAGAGCAGCGGGCTCAGGGCGCCGCAGGACGAGTCGGTTGACCGCTGACATGGCTGCGTGGAAGGCGCTCAGCCGCTCGCTCGCGGTCACGACGGCACGGTGGTTGAGACTCCAGGTGTGCCACGCGCGCCAGCCTGCCAGGATGCCGAGCGCGGCAAGGGTCATGGCGGAGGCCAACAGGCCAATGGTCTCGTTGGGGGCCTGAGACGAGTCGCTCATCCAGAACAGGAGGGCAGTTGCCAGAACCCCGCCCAGCACCAGCAAGGTCGCCAGCAGCAACATCGACTTCGCCGAGTCGGGCAATTCGACAGCCGCCGGAACCTCGCGTTCCAAGGGGACGGCGACGCTCACTGATCTTGGACCAAGGCAGCTCCTACGAAGCACAACGGGGGTATGCAGGATGGAGAGCCCGCCGCGCCGCGTCTGTGCGTTGGACAACATAAACGGCAAGTGAGGTCGGAGCCCGCCGACAGACGCTGCGGCTATCCGTGCGTCGGCCAGCGGACCCTCTCGTCGGAGCGCGCAAGACTGCGGGCTCCTGGCGCGGTCAGAGGTTCGAGGCGCTGTCGAGACGAGCCGCCTTGTGGATCAGGCTCGCGCGGCCTTCAGCGCAATGGACCTGCGGCACGCGAATCGCGAGCAACTCCTCCTTGATGAGCGGCGGGAAACCCTTCGGTCGGGCCGCTCGCTCATCTCCTTCTGTGAACCCGGAAAAGCCATCGGCAGGTCGCAGCGTCGCCGGCGACTGCGTTTCTCGCTTCACCCTCGCGCGCTTCGCGCTCGCCGCTCCCGCACCACCGGCACGGCAGGCGCCCCTGTCAGGCAACTCGCGATGAACGCCTCGGCCACCCGCCCGAGCCGCCGCTCCCGATGCACGACGATCGAGAGCGCTCGCGCGGCGCGTGGCAGGCGCGTCTTCACCTCGACCAGCCAACCGCCCGCCAGCGCTTCCGCCACCGCCTTGCGCGACAGGCAGCCGATGCCGACACCGGCGGCCACCACCCGCTTGACCGCCTCGCTGCTGCCGAGCTCGAGCTCGATGCGCAGCGGCCGCACGCGCTCCGCGAGCCAGCGGTCGGCGGCCTCGCGGGTGCCCGAGCCGGGCTCGCGCATCGTCCAACCGGCGGCCGCCAGCTCGGCCGCGCTCACGGCCCGCTTGCCGGCCAGCACGTGACCGGGCGCGGCGACGATCACCAGCTCGTCGGCGAGCCAGCGGCGCACGATCACGTCGGGGTGGCGCTGCCGGCCCTCGATGAAGCCGATGTCGACGTCGAAGCGCGCCACCGCCTCGATCACCTCGCTGCTGTTGCCGATGACGAGCCGCGCCGACGCCTCGGAATGGGCCTGCTTCCAGCGGGCGATCATCTCCGGCAGCAGGTATTCACCGATCGTGAAGCTGGCCGCCATGCGCAGCGGTGCCAGGGGCTCGCGGGTGAAGAGCGCCTGCAACTCGGCCGCCTGCTCGAGCAGCGAGAGGGTGAGCGGCAAAAGAGCACGGCCGTGCTCGTTGAGCAGCAGCCGCCGTCCGACGCGGTCGAACAGCGGCGAGTCGAGCGCCGTCTCGAGCGCGGCCAGCGCCGTGCTCGCCGCCGACTGCGAGCGGGCAACGCGGCTGGCCGCGGCGCGGGTCGAGCCGCTTTGCGCCATCGCCGCGAAGACCTCGAGCTGACGCAGGGTCAATCGCAGTCGCTGATCGGTTTTATCGCTCATGGCGAGCGAGATTACCCGCTTTTCCGCTCAGGCTCGACTGCCTAACATCAGCCTGTCCCCGCCCACCCCCGCCGGAGCCGCTACTTGTTCAGACTCTTCTCGCGCGAGCCGCTGCACGATCCGCTCGCTTCGCCCGCGCCGGGCGCGACGACCGAGATCAAGACGAC
>JBDTJD010000069.1:0-3610 GCA_039935975.1 Caldimonas sp. | reverse complement strand
CGCTGGCCTCTTCGTCCAAGGCGACGAATCTCCT
This sequence comes from Caldimonas sp., assembly GCA_039935975.1. Lineage (GTDB taxonomy): Bacteria > Pseudomonadota > Gammaproteobacteria > Burkholderiales > Burkholderiaceae_C > Schlegelella_A. Next base: position 3,576 of record JBDTJD010000069.1, on the reverse strand, counting down.
GTCACGGCGGATCCGGTCGATGGCCTTGAATCGCCCGGCGGAGACGAGCCATGCCACCGGGTTGTCCGGTGTACCTCGGCTCGGCCACTGTTCGGAAGCGGCCAGAAAGGCGTCGTGCAAGGCGTCTTCGGCCAGATCGAAGCTGCCCAGCAGCCGCAACAGCGTCGCGAACACCCGCCGGCCCTCCTGCCGGTACAACGTTGCCAGGTCTTCGCTCATGCCCCTTTGCGCATCAGGCGCATCGGCGGGAATCCACCGACACACGGCGTGCGTCTTCGAATGAAGAGGACGCTGGCCCGGATACGTCTGCTCGGCGCGCAGAATCGGGAGGAGTCGGGCGCCTGGCACCAGAAGGCGCTCGAATGCAGAGGGACGGGTGAACGCATACCAGCGAGATGAGCGAGCTGTCTGGAGGCGCGAGCTCGGCGAATCGCTCGTTGCGCGCATTGTGCGGCGGAGAGTGGCTTCGACGGTCGTCAGCAGTCGCAGTATGAATTCACGCATGTTCTCCAAGGCCGCGTCCGCTCATCGCCCTGCTGGCCACGACCGCCTGATGCACGGCCTTGGCCTTTCCTTCCCGTTTGCATCAGATCCCCGTCAGATCCGTGACGAACGCTGAAGCCGAACGGCGTCGCGATGAAATGGTCGAGACGCAGATCGCTCGAAGGGGCGTGGCCGATGCGGCCGTGTTGGCGGCGATGCGCCAGGTGCCGCGAGAAGCCTTCGTCTCGCCTTCACTGCGCTCCTCGGCCTACGACGACGGTCCGTTGCCGATCGGGAAAGGGCAGACGATCTCGCAACCCTACATCGTGGCGCGAATGCTCGAGGCGGCGGCCATGTGCCCGACCGATCGCGTTCTCGAAGTCGGCGCCGGCTCGGGCTACGCGAGCGCCTTGGCCAGCAGGATCGCCGCCCACGTCTACGCCATGGAGCGGCACGCGGAACTGGGCGCCCTGGCCTGTGGTCGGTTTTCACGTCTCGGCTACACCAACATTGACTTGCGCTGCGGCGATGGAACGCTGGGCTGGCCAGCGAACGCGCCGTTCGACGCGATCCTCGTGTCCGCCGGTGGTCCGAAGGTGCCAGACGCACTGCTTTCCCAACTGGCAAGAGGAGGGCGTCTCGTCATGCCGGTCGGCGCTCATCGCTCGTTTCAGCACCTCACCCGGGTCACCCGGCGTGGCGATGCCCAGTTCGACACCGACGCGCTCGACGCCGTCTGCTTCGTGCCATTGATCGGTACCCAGGGCTGGGCCGCCGCACTTGACGAGTGAAAAAGGGGCTGAAACTGATTCGCTCCGGGCTCGAAGTGCGCCGCTGCGCGTGTAGGCCGAGCCCCACGTCGCACCGTCTTGCCCGCTGGCATTCGAAGAACGGCCAAAGGTGCTCAATCCGCTTCGGAGCACTGTCGCTCTATTCGCGGACGTGATGATGAACAAGGACCAGGTGAAAGGCTCCATGAAGGAAGCTGCGGGCAAGGTTCAGGAGAAGACCGGCGAGCTGGTCGGCAGCAAGAGCCAGCAGGCCAAAGGCATGGCGAAGGAAGTCGAAGGCAAGGTGCAGAAGGCTGCCGGCGACGTCCGGGATGCCGCAAAGAAGCGCTGATTTACGCGACCCCCGAAGCCCGGCTTGGCAGACCGCCCGGCCGGGCGCTTTTTGTCACTCAGGGAGCACCCATGTTCGGTAGTCTCATTCGGTTTGCCGTCCGGTCAGCGCTGCTGACACTCGCGACCAATTTCATCCTCAGGAAGTTCGGCGACAAGCCCGCGCCAAGGCGCTGACCGCTCGACCTCACCACGCCACCCTGGAGATCTTCATGGACACCCCGCATCCGTATTCGCCCTCTGGCCCGGCAGTCGTCGACGAGGCAGCCGACAAGGCGCAAGACGCGCTCGACTCCACCCGCCGCGCCTTGCGCCAGGGGCTGGAGGGCACATCGACGACGGTCGATCATGTGCGCGACACCCTGAAGACGGCTGCGGCGGACGCTTCGACTCGCCTCGGCGTCGCGGCCGATCGCGGCAAGGACATGCTCAACGACGCGAAGACGCGCGCCACGGATGCGGCCCGCCAGGCGCAGGACGCCGCCGTGGGCTATGCCAGGGACGAGCCGGTCAAGGCCCTGTTGATGGCAGCCGCCGCGGGTGCCGCCCTGATGGGACTCGTCACGCTGATGCTTCGATCCGACGACTAGATCTCTGCGCGCTAGCGCAATCGTCCCACGTCGGTTGTCCGACTTCTTTCACAGACGGCAGCGACCAGCTTGCGAGCTTCAGAACATGACCCATCGGCTACGGGCGTTGATCGTCGAAGACAACGCCATGATCCTCGAACAGCTGCAGGAGCTGCTGGCGGAAATGACGGATGTCAGCGTCGTCGGCACCGCGAGTTCCGCCGCCAGCGCCTGCGAATGGTGCGACGCTCGAACCCAGGCATGCGACGTCGCCATCCTCGATCTTTTCCTCGAGCGTGGAACGGGGCTCGACGTGCTCGAGCACATGGCCGGCTACGAGCGCCCGCCCGAGCGGGTCGTTCTCACCAACTACGCCACACCGGCCGTGCGCGATCGGTGTAGGGCGCTCGGCGCAGCCGAGGTGTTCGACAAGTCGACCGAGATCGAAGGGCTGGTCGCCTGGCTGGCAGAACGCGTACGACACTGAGCGGACAGGGCTGCCACGGCTGTGGAGCTCGGGACAGCTCGGTCGAGCCGCCGCTACTGGAACTCGGAGAAGTTCGTCGGCAACGAGAGCCGATCCTTGTCGGTCTCGCTGTCGATCCAACTTTTCGCGGCGGCGGTGAGGCGATCGAGGGCTTCTTCCTGAGTCCGGTAGACGTCGAGATCGATGAAGCGCTGCGAGCGGGTACGGGTGCCCTCGAGCGAGACGATCGCCACGCGCGCCCGATAACGCCCATCCTCGGTCCGGGTCGATACGTCGGTGAATGCGTACCCCTGATAGACGTGTCGAGAGTTCAATGGCGCGATTCCTTCAAGCTCGCATTCTTGCGAATGACGAGCATGAGCGCGAGCCCGCCTGGCACGGGCGAAGCGTCTTCGTTACCTTTTCACGCCGAGGTCGGCGTACCGCCGAGGGATCACTGGCGCGAGGCCTCGTGATCGGCTCCGACCCGAGCGCTTCGATCCGCCTCATGGCCTGCCACGACCGAGCCGCCGCGAGCGCTCCTTCCCGCATAAGATCGCCGCTCCGGCGCCAGCCTGTCGCGCTACCTCGTACCTCGGTTGCATCAAGGAGAAGCTCATGCTCAAGCGAATCGTGTCGATCGTCGCGGCAGCCGCCGTGCTGGCGCTGGCCGGGGTCACTTCGGCCCGCGCCGACGCCCTGGCCGACATCAAGAGCAAGGGTGTCCTGGTGGTCGGCACCAAGGCCGACTACCGGCCCTTCGGGTTCATCGACCCGTCGGGCAAGATCGTCGGCTTCGAGCCCGACCTCGCCGCCGACGTGGCCAAGCGCCTGGGCGTCAAGCTCGAGCTCGTGCCGGTCGTCTCGTCGAACCGCATGCAGTTCCTGCAGCAGGGCAAGATCGACCTGATGATCGCGACGATGAGCGACACGCCCG
>JBDTJD010000068.1:0-14647 GCA_039935975.1 Caldimonas sp. | reverse complement strand
GGGGCGGCCGCTTCAGCGATCGGCGATCGCGAGCAGCCTGGCTTTCGAGAGCACCACCAGCCGGGTCGGCTCGATTCGCACCGCCCCCTCGCGCTCGAAGCCCTTCAGCTCCTGGTTGACGCGCTGTCGCGACGCGCCGAGAAGCTGGGCAATGTCTTCCTGGGCGAGCTGCAGGCCAATGCGGATCTCTTCGCCCTGCGGGACGCCGTAGCTGCGCGCCAGGAGCAGGATCTGCCTGGCGAGCCGCGCCGAGAGCGGTCGGGTGTTGAGGTCCTCGACGGTGTCGAACAGGAGCCGCAGGCGCCGGCAGTTGAGGCGCAGCAGCGCCTCGTAGAGCTCCGTGTGCTGCGCCAGCAGCGCCTTGAAATCGGGCTTCCTGACGACGAGCAGCGTCGTCTCGCCGTGCGCGTTCGCGTCGTGCGTGCGCGGCATGCCGTCGAAGAGGGCGATATCGCCGAACCAGGTGCCCGGCTCGACGTAGGTGAGCGTGACCTGCTTGCCCGCGAGCGATACCAGGCCGACGCGCACCGCGCCGCGGGCGACGCCGCACCATTCCTCGGCGGGCGCGCCGCGCGCCGACAGCATCGCGCCATCCTCGACGCGACGGGCCACGGCGCGCATCAGGATCGCGTCGCGCAACGACGGGGAGAGTTTCGAGAACCACGAGCCCGATTCGATGTTCTGCTGTTCATCGAGTGTAAGAACGGGGGCGTGCATTCGCCGGTCCCTGAGGTGACAGCCGGCGTCAGCGAAAGCGCGGCGTGCGCTTCTCGACGAACGCCTGCAGCCCTTCGCCACCGTCGGCGTCGAACAGATTGGCGAGGAAATGGTCGCGCTCCGACGCCAGCTGCTCGACGAGCGATCGACCCGGTGCCTGCGCGACGAGCTCCTTCACGCTCGCGATCGCGCCGCCGGCCATCGCGGCGAGGCGATCGGCGAGGGCGAGCGCCTCGTCGAGCGCGCGTCCGGGCGGCGCAAGCGAGGTCACCAGGCCGTGCTGCAGGAGCGTCGCCACCGGCACGGGCTCGGCCAGCCACAGCCAGCGCTTGACGAGCGCAGGCGGCAGCGCGCCGGCGAGTCGTGCGGTTGCGCCACCGTCAGGCGAGAGACCGAGCCTGGCGTGCGACATCACGAAGCGCGCATCCTCGGCCGCGACGACGAGATCGCAAGCCAGCGCGAGCGAGAAGCCGGCGCCGGCGGCGGCGCCCTCGACGGCAGCGATCACCGGCTTCGGGCAGACCGCGATCGCCTCGACCCAGTGATGCAGATGATCGAGCATCGTCCGCTGCGCCGACTCGCCGGCGGCACGCCGCTCGACCAGGCCGAGGACATTGCCGCCCGCACAGAAGTGCGCGCCGGCGCCTTGCAGCACGACCGCACGGACATCGCGGCTCGATTCGGACACGCCGAGCGCCTCGATGCCGGCAGCGATGACCTGGGCCGACAGCGTGTTGCGCGAGCCCGGATCGCTGATCGTCAGCACGAGCGTCGTGCCGCGTCGCTCGGTCAGAAGTTCGGAGGGCATCTGGTCGGCTTTTACGGGGTTGTTCGGGAGAGCGTGAAAACGTTCTCGTCGTTCGAGGAATTGTGTCACGCAGCGCTGTGCTGACGGGGCGTCGCACCGCCGTCGAGAGCGGAACCCGCATGCTTAAATCGGATTCGAACTCCGAGTCCCATCGTCGATGCGTAGAGCGTTGCTCACTGTCATTTTCGGCGCCGCGCTTTCGTTGCTGAGCGCGTCGGTCGCGCATGCGATGGGCTTCGGCCGCACGATCACCGCGACGACGCTCGGCCAGCCGCTCAACTTCGCGGCTGTCGTCGCGCTCGATGGCGACGAAAGCCTTGCGCGCGAATGCGTGTCGGCCGACGTGCTCATCGGCGACACCAGGGTGCTGCCAGAGAACGTCCGCGTCACGCTCGAGGCGGCGCGCGGCTCGGGAGAGCGCCGCATCCGCGTGACCACCAAGGTTCCGGTCGACGAGCCGATCGTCACGGTCAACGTCGTCGTCGGCTGCGGATCGCAGGTGTCGCGTCGCTTCGTCTCGTTCATCGATCCGCCGGCCGTCAACCTCGCCAGCGCGCAGGCCGAGACGCTGGCGCCGCAACGCATCGACAACCAGGTCGTGCCGCTGCTCGACATCGTCCGCAATGCCGACGCGACGCGACGCGACGCTGCGCCCGCCGCGTCCCGGCTCGCCAGCGCCGACGCCGAGCGTCCCGCCAGGCGATCACTTCGCGCCCGGTCGCACAGCGGCGCGTCGACCGTCGTCGCGCGTCGCGAACCCTTGCGGACGGCGCGCACGGCCAAGGCGAGGACGCCGTCGACCGTCGTCGCGTCGTCGAGCGGAACGGTGGCCACGACCCGGGCGGCGCCGCGCCTGCGACTCGACACGGCCTCCGGCCTTGCCGCGATCCCGGCGCCACGCGCGCCCGTCGCCGGCAACGCGCCGGCGCCGACGACGGCCGCTGCGGTCGATCCTTCCGGAGCGCAGGTCATCGCTGCGCAGGCGGCGCTCGATGCCGCGTCGGCCGCGCTCGGGCGCGAGCGCGACCGGATCCAGATCCTCGAGGCCGGCCTGTCCCGGCTGAAGGCCGACTCCGAGAGCCAGCAGAAGACCCTGCTCGAGTTGCAGGCTCGACTGCGCCAGGCCGAAGGAGAGCGCTACGCCAACGGCCTGGTCTACCTCCTCTCGGCCGGCCTGCTCTTCTTCGCCTTGCTCTCGGCGGCGTTCTGGGCCTTGCGGCCGCGCCAGCGGCGCCGTGCGCGCTGGTTCGACGAGGCTGCCCGGCGCGAAAAAATCGCGCGCGCCGCGGCCGTCGCGCCGGCGCCCGGCGCTCCTTCGATCGGCGCCGGGAATTCGGTCCCTCCGGTCGTCAGCCAGCATCCTTCGCAGTGGGGTGAAAGCTCGCCCGGCATGCTGCCGGTGACGGCGCCGGCGACGATCGGCGGGCTCGAGGTGACGACGGTGCTCGCTCCGCAGTCGCACTACGCGCGCATGTCGCAGGCCGCCGCCTCGGCCAATGCATCGAACGCCGGCGGAACCATCCGTTCGGCCTCGTCGCCGATCGAAGAGCTGATCGATCTCGAGCAGCAGGCCGAGTTCTTCGTCGTCCTCGGCCAGGACGAAGCCGCGATCGCCTTGCTCGACAGTCATCTCCAGACGATCGGCGCGAGCAGCCCCTTGCCCTACCTTCAGCTGCTCGAGATCCACCAGCGCCGCGGCGACCCTGTCGCCTACGAAAAGGTGCGGCTTGCGTACGAGCGACAGTTCAGGGCACACGCCCCCGAATGGAGCGCGGACATCGATTTCGGTCGCTCGCTCGACGAATACCCGCAGGCGATTGCGCAGCTGCAGTCGATCTGGGACATGCCGCTGCATGCGATGGAATCGCTCGACCGCCTTCTCTTCCGGCGCAGCGACGAAGACGACTCGTTCGATTTCCCGGCCTGCCGCGACCTGCTGTTCCTGTATTCGATCGCCCGCGATCGCGCCGGCGCCGTCGACACCGAGCACGGCCCGATCGACCTGCTGCTGCCGTTTGACGACGCGGCCACCGAGCCGATGCCGGTCTCGGGCGACAGCATGTTCGCGGTCGACCTCGACGTCTCGAACTGGCCCGGCGACGAGCCCGTCGAGGGTCTCGTGATCCGCCGCTCGGTCGGCCGACGCGGCGCCGGGGGCTGAGCGTCCGCTCCGGGGCGGCGCTGTCAGAGGCGGCTCAGCCGCTCGATCGCGAGGTCCAGCGTCTCGTCCTTCTTGGCAAAGCACAGCCGCACGATGCGCTGCTCGAAGCCGCCCGCGTAGAACGCCGCAAGCGGGATGGCGGCGACGCCGATCTCGCTGGTGAGCCAGCGGCAGAACGCCTCTTCGCCGAGATCGCTCGCTGCCGAGTAGTCGATGCACTGGAAGTAGGTGCCCTGGCACGGCAGCGGCTTCAGCTTCGTCGTCGCCAGGCCGGCACGGAAGCGATCGCGCTTGGCGCGATAGAAGGCCGGCAGCCGGAGATGATGCGACGCGTCGCCGAGATAGGCCGCCAGGCCGTGCTGCATCGGCGTGTTGACGGTGAAAACGTTGAACTGGTGCACCTTCCTGAACTCGGCACTGAGAACCGCCGGCGCGAATGCGTAGCCGACCTTCCAGCCGGTGACGTGATAGGTCTTGCCGAAGCTCGAGATCACGACCGTGCGCGCGGCGAGTTCGGGGAAGCGGGCGGCGCTCTGGTGCTCGCCCTCGTAGACCATGTGCTCGTAAACCTCGTCGCTGATGACGACGACGTCGGTCGGTCGAAGCAGCTCGGTCAGGCTCAGCATGTCCTCGGCCGACCAGACGGTGCCACTCGGGTTGTGCGGCGAGTTGACGATGATCGCCTTGGTGCGCGGGCCGAGGGCCGCCGCGATGCGCTCGAAGTCGGGCCGGAAGGTGCGTGGCGTGAGCGGCACATGCACCGCCCGTCCGCCGGCCAGCTCGACGTTGGGCGCGTAGCTGTCGTAGCTGGGGTCGAGCACGATGACTTCGTCGCCCGGTCCGACGAACGCGAGCACGGCGGTGAGGATCGCCTGCGTCGCGCCGGCGGTGACCGTGATCTCGGTCGCCGGGTCGTAGCGACGGCCGTAGAGCGCCTCGATCTTTTCGGCGATGCGCTCCCGCAGGATCGGCACGCCGGCCATCGGCGGGTACTGGTTGAGGCCGCCGCGCATCGCCGCATCGACCGCGTCGACCAGTGCCGGATCGCACTCGAAGTCAGGGAAGCCCTGGCCCAGGTTGACGGCGCCGCGCTCCTGTGCCAGCGCCGACATGACGGTGAAGATGGTCGTGCCCACGTCGGGCAGGCGGCTGGTGATCTTCGGCGTGCGTTCGGTCATGACGTCATCAGGAGGCGGATCAGAGCTGGTAGTCGTGCGCGTCGCCGGCCATCGCCCGTTCGACCAAGGGCCGCGTCAGGCGGTCGGACGTCATCTCGGCGAAGGCGTAGACGAAGTTGCGCAGGTAGGCGCCCCGCTTGAAGGCGATGCGGGCGACGTTCTGGCCGAAAAGGTGGCCGACCGGCCGGGCGACGATGTCGGAGGTCGTGCCTTCCTCGCGCATCGCGATCTCGGCGACGATGCCGACGCCCAGGCCGAGCCGCACGTAGGTCTTGATGACGTCGGCGTCGATCGCTTCGAGCACGACGTTGGGCTGCAGCCTTCTCGTCGCGAACGCGGCATCGATGCGCTTCCTGCCGGAGAACGACGGGTGATACGAGATCAGCGGCAGCGGCGCGAGGTCCTCGATCGAGACGCGCTCGAGCTGCGCCAGCGGATGGCCGGCCGGCAGCACCAGCACGTGCTGCCAGGCGTAGCAGGGCAGGGTGACGAGATCCGGGAACGCGTCGAGCGACTCGGTGGCGAGGCCGAAGTCGGCGACTTCCTCGGACACCATCCGGCCGACCTGCTCGGGCGTACCTTGGTGCAGGCTGATGTTGACCTTCGGGAAGCGCTTTCGCATCTGCGAGATCGGCGTCGGCAGGAAGTAGCGGGCCTGGCTGTGCGTCGTCGCGATGGCGAGCGTGCCGGCGTCCTGCTTGGAGAACTCGTCGCCGATCTTCTTGAGGTTGCCGACCTCGCGCATGATCACCTCGATCGCCTTCAGCACCTCGCGCCCCGGCTCGGTGACCCGGCGCAGCCGCTTGCCGTGGCGCGCGAAGATGTCGACGCCGAGCTCGCCCTCGAGCTCGAGGATGGCCTTGGACACGCCGGGCTGCGACGTGAACAGCGCCTTGGCCGTCTCGGTGAGGTTGAGGTCGCGGCGAACCGCCTCCTGGACGAACCTGAACTGGTGGAGGTTCATGGAAGCGGCGGATTATTCACCGAAGCCCGCCGCGGCGAGCGCCGCGCGCGCCATCGCATCGAGCACCGCGGCGTCCTCGCCGATGGCACCGCCGAGGCGCACGACGGTCCCGGGGTGAGCCGCGCGAACCGCATCGACGAGCGCCGGCAGGTCCTTGCGAACGTGGCCACCGCTGCCGAGGAAAAGGGGCACGACGTCGATCTGCGCGGCGCCCGTGGCCACGAGCGCCTCGACGGCGTCGGCGAGGGTCGGCGCCATCAGCTCGAGGAAGGCGAGGCGGACGGGGAGCGCCGGCGCGGCATGGCGGACGCGCTCGGCGACGGCCTCGAACGGTTCGGCCCAGCGCGGGTCGCGCGCGCCGTGGGCGAAGAGGACGAGAGCGCGGTTCATCGGAAGCGAACGAGCCAGCTGAAGGCGGCGAAGGAGAGGACGAGGTAGACCGCCCCCGGCGTCGCCGCGACGATCCAGGGCGTCCAGTTGCCGAGCAGGCCCAGGTGGCGAAAGACGTTGTTCAGCAGCACGAAGCTCACGCCGAGCATGATGCCGACGAAGACCTTGAGACTCACGCCGCCCGAGCGCGCATGCAGATAGGCAAAGGGCAGCGCAAGACCGACCATGACGAGGCAGGCGAAAGGATAGAGCGCCCGGTTCCAGAACTGGATCTTCTGGATCTGCGCCGCCTGCTCGTTTTCGTCGAGGTGGCCGATGTAGCGCCAGAGGTCGAGCGTCGACATCGTCGAGACCGGAAGCACCGCCGCGGCGACGACGGCGGGTGACAGCGTGCTCTTCCATTCGAGTCTCGCGAGCTTTTCCTGGCGCGCGCTCGACGCCGCGCCGTTCTCGACCCAGCGCGTCATGACCACGTCGCGCAGGGTCCACACGCCGTTGCTGCCGACCGTCGCCTCGGCGGCTGCCGTCCGGGTGAGGAGGCGCCCATCGGCGTCGAACTCGAAGATCCGCACGTTGCGCAACACGCTTCCGCGCTCGGCCGACGCCACGTTGATGGAGTAGCTGCGCTCGCCTTCGGCGGTGACAGCGTGCTCCTTGATCCACGCGCCCGAACGGCCGAGCGCCAGGCTGCTGTAGCCGGCGCGCAACTGGCTCGCGAGCTTCTCGCTGAACGGCGACACGTAGTCGCCGATCACGAAGGTGAAGGCGCCGAAGACGAGCGCCAGGCTGCCGAGCAGCCACAGGGCCCGCGCCGGACCTAGACCGCCCGTGCGAAGGATCGTGTATTGCGAGGTCTGCGCGAGCCGGGCGAGCGCGTAGATCGTGCCGATCAGCACCGCCAGCGGCATCAGCTCGTAGAGATGGCTGGGCGCGTGGAGCAGTGAATAGACGGCGGCGTGCGCCGCGGTGTAGCCGTTCTTGCCGACGTCGCGCAGCTCGTCGACGAAGTCGATGAAGAAGAAGAGGGCGAGAAACGAGATGCCGACGAAGACGACGGCAGAAGCGATGTCGACGTAGAAGAGCCGGCGGACGGTCCTCATGCAGCGGTCGCCGCCGCAGGAGCGCGCCGGCCACGACGCCGCGTGACCGCGACCCGGCGCATGCCGTTCTCTCGCCACCAGATCATCCCCACCCCGATCGCGAAGGCCGTGCCGTGCAGCGCGGCGAGGGCGAGGCCGAGGCCGACCCGGCCGCTGCCGACCCACGATTGCGACAGGTTGATGAGGTTGTAGTAGACGAAGAAGGCGAGCAGTGCGAAGAGCAGGTTCCAGTTGCTTGCGTGGCGCGGATTCGATGCCGACATGCCGATGCCGAGCAGCAGCATGTTGGCTGCCGCGAGCACCAGGCCGACGCGCCAGACCAGCTCGCCGCGATTGAGCGGCGTCGGCTCCATCATCAGGGTCACCGTCGGCAGCGCGCGCGGCGGCAGCCCGCCCGCGGCGGCGACGACGCGCTCGCCGGCCTGGGCGCGATAGGTCTCGAAGCGCGACAGCGTCTTCTCGCCCGTGTTCTTGTCCTGCTCGTTGCGCTGCCCCTTGGAGAGGACGATGAAGCGGCCTTCGTCGTTGCTCTGGATCGAGCCCGATCTGGCCGAGGTCACCGCTTCGGTGCTGCCGTGGGTGGCGACGATGAAGACGTTGCGCCCGGTGGCCGGATCGCTTGCCGCGCCCTCGAAGAAGAATGTGCGCTCGCCATCGGCCGAGGTCTGGAATTGCCCCGGCGCGACGCGGGACAGGTCGGAGCGTCGCTCGAACTGGTCCTTCAGCTCGGCGCTGCGCTCGTTCTGCCAGGGCCAGACGAAGAGCGAGAGCAGGCCGATCACCAGCAGCACCGGCCAACTGGTGCGCAGCACCGGACGCACGAACCGGCCGAGCGGCACGCCGCTCGCGAACCAGATCGTCATCTCGCTGCCGCGGTACATCCGCGACAGGGTCGCGACGACGGCCACGAAGAGCGAGAGCGCGAGCATCGTCGACAGGTGGCCCAGGCCGATGTAGGCGAGCAGGAGCATCACGTCCTGCGGCGACACCCGGCCGGCGGCGGCCTGGCCGAGATTGCGGATGAACATGATCGTCAGGACGATCGTCAGGATGACGACGAGCGTGCCGCCGAAGTTGCGTGCGAGCTCTCGACGCAGGGTCGAATCGAATAACATCGTCGGCTCTTTGTTTCGCTCGGGGAATTATGGACTTTCGTCATCACGTCGCCGCGCCGTCAGACCTCGCCGGCATCGAGGTCGACGCTCTCGTCCTGGTCGCCGGCGACGGAGTGGACGCCACTCTCGCCGCGCCCCTGCGGGCCCTGATCGATCGCGCCGTCGCCGAGGGCGACCTGGTGCTGAAGAAGGGCAAGATGCTTTATCTGCATCGGCCGGCGGGCGTCGCAGCGGGCCGTGTCGTCGTTGCCGTGGCGGCCGACCCGTCCGCCAAGTCGTTCAAGGCCGCGGTCGCGAACGGCCTCGGCGCATTGAAGGCAACCGGCGCGAAGACGATCGGCATCGCCACCGCCAACGGCGCGGTGCTCGGCGACTTCCATGCCGAGGCGGCGGTGATCGCTGTCGCCGATGCTTCCTATCTGTACACCCACAGCAAGCCGAGCGCGCCCGCGCCCTGGCAGCCGAAGTCGGTGACCCTCTATTGCCGAAAGGGCGAGGCGAAGGCGGTACAGCTCGGCGTGCGACGCGGCCTGGCAATTGCCGCCGGGGTGACGATGGCCCGGGAGTTTGGCAACCGCCCGGGGAACATGTGCACGCCGACCTGGCTCGGCCAGCAGGCCAAGAAGATGGGCAAGCAGTTCGACCTCGACGTCGAGGTGATGGACAGGAAGGAGATCGCGAAGCTCGGCATGGGCTCGTTCCTCGCCGTCGCCCAGGGCTCGGACGAGCCTCCGCGCTTCATCGTCGCTCGCTACGACGGCGCGGGGAAGAACCAGGCGCCGGTCGTCCTGGTCGGCAAGGGCATCACTTTCGACACCGGCGGCATCTCGCTCAAGCCGGGCGCCGAGATGGACGAGATGAAGTTCGACATGTGCGGGGCGGCGAGCGTGCTGGGCACGATCGCGACGATCGCGTCGCTGAAGGCCGCGGTCAACGTCGTCTGCATCGTGCCCACCTGCGACAACATGCCCAGCGGCAAGGCCGTCAAGCCCGGTGACGTGGTCACGAGCATGTCGGGTCAGACGATCGAGATCCTCAATACCGACGCCGAGGGGCGGCTGATCCTGTGCGACGCGCTCACGTATGCCGAGCGCTTCAAGCCGGCCGTCGTGGTCGATGTCGCGACGCTCACCGGCGCCTGCGTGGTCGCCCTCGGCCACCACCACTCGGGCCTCTTCACGGCCGACGACGCCGTCGCGGCGCGGATGCAGTCGGCCAGCGTCGTCGCCCTCGATCCGTGCTGGCGCATGCCGCTCGACGAGGAATACGACGACAACCTCAAGAGCAACTTCGCGGACATGGCGAACGTCGGCGGCCGGCCCGGCGGCGCGATCACCGCGGCGATGTTCCTGCGCCGATACACGTCGAAATATCCGTGGGCCCATCTGGACATCGCCGGCACGGCCTGGAAGTCGGGCGCTCACAAGGGCGCCACCGGCCGGCCGGTCGGACTCCTGAGCCACTTCGTGCTCGGCTACGCCAAGTAGTCCGGGCGCCAGGAAGCCCCGGGACATGACCGAGATCAGCTTCTACTTCAACGCGCCCAGCCGCACGGCCTACGCCTGCAGGCTGCTGCGCCAGGCGCAGCGCCAGGGGATGTCGCTCGCGGTGGTCGGCGCCCCGGCCGTGCTCGACGAGCTCGATCGGGAGCTCTGGAGCTTCGGACCTGCCGAGTTCGTGCCTCATCACCGGGTGGAGCGGATGTCCGAAGTGCCCGAGGGTCTGCGGACACGCACTGTCTGGCTCGGCGAGAACCCGCTCGACGCGCCGGTGCACGACGTGCTGCTCAATCTCGGCGACGAACCGCCTCAGGGGTTCGAGACCTTCGCGCGCCTGTTCGAGATCGTCTCCCCGGACGATGCCGATCGTCTGGCGGCACGTGGACGGTGGAAGGCCTATGCACACCGCGGCTACCCGATCAAGCGGCACGAGGTTTCGGCATGAGCACCGCCCGTCCCCCGGCCGGGACGATTCCTACCCTCACCGAGGTGGTCTCGTGGCGCGATCCTGCGCCCGCCGCCGAGTCGGAGGTGGTTGCCCTGCCTTCGCCCCCGGCCGCCGCGCCGCAGGTCCCCGCGCCGCAGGGGGACACGCACCCGGTTGCTGCGCCGGTGGCCGCCGCCTCGTCGGCGGTCGCTGCGCCCTTGCCGTCGCCGATGCCCGCGCCGGTGCCGGCGCCCGCAGCGGCCCCGGTTCCAGCGCCGACGCCCGCGAAGCCCGCCACCCCGACTCACGCGGACGTTCAACTCACCCAGCGCGTCCTCGCCGATCTGCAGCGCCAGGTCGAGCTGATGCTCGAGGTGCGCCTGCGCGAGACGCTGGCGCCCATCCTGGCGCGGGCGTCGGACGCGCTCGTGCGCGACGCGCGCAAGGAGCTCACGGCAGCGATGCGCGACATCGTTTCCCGCTCGATCGCCCGCGAACTCGGCAAACGCGAGGATCGCTGACGCCCCGATTTCGAGCGCCGGCGGCGGTTGACGCTGTAAATCCCGATACAGGCAGGCCCGGCAATTGCGCTATCGTTCCGCGATTCGGGCGTGCGAGTTTCCGACCCGAAGCCTTACAAACCCGGAGGTATTTGCATGCAAGTCAAGTTCAAACTGATCGCTGCCGCGGCGGCGGCGATGTTCATCGGCACGGTGTCGGCGCAGGACCTGGTCGTCAAGATCGGGCATGTCGGCCCGACCAGCGGGGCCATCGCCCACCTTGGCAAGGACAACGAGAACGGCGCCCGCATGGCCATCGACGAGCTGAACGCCAAGGGCGTGATGATCGGCGGCAAGAAGGCCAAGTTCGAACTCGTCGCCGAAGACGATGCCGGCGATCCGAAGCAGGGCACCGCCGTCGCCAACAAGCTGGTCGATGCCAAGGTCAACGGCGTCATCGGTCACCTGAATTCGGGCACGACGATTCCCGCCTCCAAGATCTACAGCGACGCAGGAATTCCGCAGATCTCGCCGTCGGCCACCAATCCCAAGTACACCCGCCAAGGCTTCAAGACGGCGTTTCGCGTCGTCGCCGACGACGTGCACCTCGGTGGAACGCTCGGCCGCTACGCGGTCAAGCAGCTGAAGGGCAAGTCGATCGTCACGATCGACGACCGCACGGCCTACGGCCAGGGCGTGGCCGAGGAATTCGCCAAGGCAGTGAAGGCCTCCGGCGGGGCGATCCAGGACACCCAGTTCACGACCGACAAGGCCACTGACTTCACCGCCATCCTGACGGCCATCAAGGCGAAGAAGCCGGACATCATCTTCTTCGGCGGCATGGACGCCGTGGCCGGTCCGATGATCCGCCAGATGAAGCAGCTCGGCATCAACGCGAAGTTCATGGGCGGCGATGGCATCTGCTCCGGAGAGCTGCCCAAGCTCGCCGGCGGCGCGATGGAAGACGGCCAGGTCATCTGTGCCGAGGCCGGTGGCGTCGACAAGTCGGAGCTGGCGGCGCTTGACAAGTGGAAGGCCGACTACAAGAAGAAGTTCGGCATCGACGTCCAGATCTACGCGCCTTACGTCTACGACGCGGTCAACGTGATGGTCGCCGCGATGGTCAAGGCCGGCTCGGCCGATCCCGCCAAGTACCTTCCCGTCCTCGCCAAGACCGAGGGCTACAAGGGCGTGACGGGCGTCATCTCGTTCGACGAGAAGGGCGACATCAAGAACGGCGCCCTGACGATGCACACCTACAAGGGTGGCAAGGAAGAATCGATGGGCGTCGTGCACTGACGACTTGCCGATCGGAGACAAAAAGGGCGCCGCGAGGCGCCCTTTTTCATGGCTTGAGGGGTCAGGTCACGACGCTCTATCCGGGAGCTGACGTCCCCGAAGGGCGAAGCCCATAAATTCACTTGCCCGCGCCGCTCGCCATGCCCATTCCGCCCTTCGCCGTCTTCATGGGCGTGCCGTCGCGGGCGTTCTTGATCTGCATGGGATCGGGCGTCGTCGGCACCACGGAACCGCTCTGCGTACGGATACCGGGCGTGTCGTTGGACGGTTGCGCAGTCGGCGCGGTCGACATTTCCGCCTGGGAGTGCTTTGAGCCGGAATGCCGCTTCTTCATCAAGTGCCTGCCACTGGACGCAGCGGGCTCGGAAGACATGGCGGTGCCGGCGCTCGTGCTCTGGGCGTGAGCCACGCCGGCGCACGCGAGGATCGTGGCGCAGACGAAAGTCGAGGCGAGGTTCTTGGTCATCGGAGGCTCCTCAGTTGAGTGTGCACCCCGTCCGGCAATGACCGTGCCCAGTCCACGCGGAAAGCAGCCCAGAGGCCACTGGCGGAGAGGGCGGGATTCGAACCCGCGGGGGGTGTTTAGCCCCCACACGCTTTCCAGGCGTGCGACTTAAACCGCTCATCCACCTCTCCGGTGGACCGGGATCTTAGCGGAGCGTCAGCGCGGCGCTTCGCCCGAACGCGTTGGTGGACTCACCCGCGTCGCGGAGCTTCTCGTCAACGCCATCGCCGTACCGATCAGGCCCGCGACCTCGCTCAGGTTGGCCGGCACGATCATGGTGTTGTTCTTCTGCGCGAGCTGCGCAAAGGCCTCCACCGCCTGCTGCGCGACCTTGAGCTGCACGGCGTCTTCGCCGCCTGGCTGGCGAATGGCTTCGGCGACCTTGCGGATCCCTTCGGCAGTTGCCTCGGCGACGGCGACGATCGCCGCAGCATCGCCTTGGGCCTTGTTGATCTCGGCCTGTCGCAGGCCCTCGGAGCGGGCGATTGAGGCCTCCCGCTCGCCCGCGGCGATGTTGATCTGCTCCTGCTTCCTGCCTTCCGAGGCCGCGATCAGGGCACGCTTCTCGCGCTCGGCCGTGATCTGGGCCTGCATTGCATGGAGGATCGCCGCCGGCGGCGTCAGATCCTTGATCTCGTAGCGCAGGACCTTGACGCCCCAGTTGGTCGCCGCCTCGTCGAGCGCCGCGACGACCGACAGGTTGATGTGGTCGCGCTCCTCGAACGTTCGGTCGAGCTCCATCTTGCCGATCACCGATCGCAGCAGCGTCTGCGCGAGCTGGGTGATGGCGGCGATGTAGTTGCTCGAGCCGTAGCTCGCCCGCATCGGGTCGGTGACCTGGAAGTAGATGATCCCGTCGACCTGCAGCTGGGTGTTGTCGCGCGTGATGCAGACCTGGCTCGGTACGTCGAGCGGCACCTCCTTCAGCGAGTGCTTGTAGGCGACGCGCTCGATGAAGGGAAGGACGAACTCGAGCCCGGGTGCGAGCGTGCGGTCGTATTTGCCGAGTCGTTCGACGACCCAGGCGTGTTGCTGCGGCACGATCTTGAAGGTCTGGACGATGAAGATCGCGGCGACCACCGCCACGACGATCGCCACGCCCATCGGAAATGACGGCTCCATGTGTCTCCTTGTGGTCTGCGTCAGCGTCGGGCGATGGCTGGCGCGAGGACGAGCCAGTTTCCCTCGACTGCGGCGACGACGTGATCGCCCGGCTCTGCCAGCGCTCCCGGCTGCAGGCGCGCCTGCCAGGTCGACCCGCGATAGGGGACACGCGCCGTGCCGTCGCTCGCCCAGGCGGCGACGTGAACTCGCTCGCCGATGTCGAGGTTGACGTCGCGATCTCGCGAGGTCGACACCGGCAGTCCGCGGCGCGAGCTTCGGCGCCAGTGCCAGAGCACCGTCGCGCCACCGGCGACGATCGCGGCGACCAGGAACTGGCCCGACTCGGCCAGGCCGAGATGGGCCGCGACTGCGCCGGCGGCCAGCCCGAGCGCGATCATCAGCAGGTAGAAAGTGCCGGTTCCCAGCTCCGCCGCGACCGCGGCGCCGGCCGCGAGCCACCACAGACTGGCGGCGCTCAGGCTCATCGTGATCGCGTGGCTGTCGGCATGGCCCCAGTGTAGGCCGCCTCGGCGCCCCGCGGCCTACACTGCGCGCTTTCCGAAGCTGCCCTCCGAGGCCCGCCGATGCTGCGTTTTCAGTTTCCCATCGTCATCATCGACGAGGACTACCGTTCCGAGAACGCCTCGGGCCTCGGCATCCGCGCGCTCGCGGCCGCGATCGAGAAGGAGGGCTTCGAGGTCCTCGGCACGACCAGCTACGGCGACCTGTCGCAGTTCGCGCAGCAGCAAAGCCGCGCCAGTGCCTTCATCCTGTCGATCGACGACGAGGAATTCATGGGGGGGCCGGAGCTCGACCCGGCGGTCGTCAACCTGCGCAAGTTCATCACCGAGGTGCGCCTGAAAAACGCCGACGTGCCGAT
>JBDTJD010000067.1:0-3553 GCA_039935975.1 Caldimonas sp. | reverse complement strand
GTGAGCGCGAACTCGCCGAGCTTGTGGCCGACCATCTGGTCGGTCACGTACACGGGCACGTGCTGCTTGCCGTTGTGCACGGCGATCGTCAGCCCGATGAAGTCGGGCAGGATCGTCGAGCGGCGCGACCAGGTCTTGATCGGCTTCTTGTCCTTGGTGGCGCTCGCCTTCTCGACCTTCGCCGCGAGGTGATGGTCGATGAACGGGCCCTTCTTGAGCGAACGAGTCATGGAACGGCCTTCTTACTTCTTGCGACGCGCGACGATCATCGTCTGCGTGCGCTTGTTGTTGCGCGTGCGGTAGCCCTTGGTGAGCGTGTTCCACGGCGAGACCGGTGCCTGGCCCTCGCCGGTTCGGCCTTCACCGCCACCGTGCGGGTGATCGACCGGGTTCATCGCCACGCCGCGCACCGTCGGACGGATGCCTCTCCAGCGCTTCGCGCCGGCCTTGCCGAAGTGGCGCAGGCTGTGCTCTTCGTTCGACACCTCGCCGATCGTGGCGCGGCAGTCGATGTGGATCCTGCGCACTTCACCAGAGCGCAGCCGCAACTGGGCATAGGTGCCTTCACGTGCCAGCAACGTCACGGCCGCGCCCGCCGAGCGCGCGATCTGCGCGCCCTTGCCAGGCAGCATCTCGATGCAATGAATGATCGAGCCGACCGGGATGTTCCTGATCGGCAGCGTGTTGCCCGCCTTGATCGGCGCCTCGGCGCCCGACAGGATCGTCGAGCCGACCTCGAGGCCGCGCGGCGCGATCACATAACGACGCTCGCCGTCGGCATAGACGACGAGGGCGATGTGGGCGCTGCGGTTCGGGTCGTACTCGATGCGCTCGACCTTCGCCGGAATCGCATCCTTGTTGCGCACGAAATCGACGATGCGGTAGTGGTGCTTGTGACCGCCGCCCTTGTGTCGGGTCGTGATGTGGCCGTTGTTGTTGCGGCCGGCATTCTGGATCTGCGGCTCGAGCAACGAGGCTTCCGGTCGACCCTTGTAGAGATGCGGATGCGTGACCTTGACGACCGCGCGGCGACCCGGCGATGTCGGCTTGACCTTGATGACGGGCATTACGCGCCCTCCCCGGAGAAGTTCAGCTCCTGGCCTTCGGCCAGGCAGACGTAGGCCTTCTTGACGTGATCGCGCCGGCCGGTGCCTTTGCCGAAGCGCTTGGTCTTGCCCTTGTGCTGGACGGTCTGCACGGAATCGACCGTGACCTTGAACATCAGTTCGACCGCGGCCTTGATCTCGGGCTTGGTGGCGTCGCGCATGACCTTGAAGAGCACCTGGTTGTGCTTCTCGGCGGCCATGGTCGCCTTCTCGCTCACGATCGGCGCGATCAGGATCTGGGCCAGGCGGCTCTCGACGTGGGCCGAGACCTTGGTCGAGTCGGCCTTGGCCTTCTTGACCTTCTTCACCGCGGGCTTCTTGGCGGCCGGCTTGGCCGTGTCGGCCGCGACTTCAGCTGTCACCGGCTTGGCGGCCTTGGCGGGCTTCGCCGCGGCGACCTTGTTCGCCTTGGCGTCGGCTTTCGGGTCTGCCTTGGATTTCGAGGTGTCGGGTGCCGTGCTCATGCCAGCATCTCCTTCAGTTGCTCCATCGCGCCCTTGGTGACGAGCACCTTCTTGTAGTGCACGAGGGCGAGCGGATCGGCGTAACGCGGCTCGACGATGAGCACGTTGGCGAGGTTGCGCGACGCCAGGATCAGGTTGTCGGCCATCTGGTCGGTGATGACGAGCACCGAGTCCAGGCCCATGGACTTGAACTTCTGCGCCAGCGCCTTGGTCTTGGGCGAGTCGACGGTGAGCGACTCGACGATCGACAGCCGCCCTTCGCGCACGAGCTGCGACAGGATCGCCGCCATGCCGGCGCGATACATCTTCTTGTTCACCTTCTGAGAGAAGTTCTCGTCCGGGCTGTTCGGGAAGATCCGGCCGCCTCCGCGCCAGAGCGGCGACGAGGTCATGCCGGCGCGAGCGCGGCCGGTGCCCTTCTGGCGCCACGGCTTCTTGGTCGAGTGCTTGACCATCGCGCGGTCGAGCTGGGCGCGGGTGCCGAGACGCGCGTTCGCCTGGAAGGCGACGACGATCTGGTGCACCAGCGCTTCGTTGTAGTCGCGGGCGAAGACCGTGTCCGGCGCGTCGACCTTCGACGTCGCCTGGCCTTGCTCGTTCAGGAGTTCGATTTGCATCAGGCAGCTCCCTTGGCGACGGCGCCCTTGGGCGGAGCCTTGACGGCGGGGCGGACGACCACGTGGCCGTTCTTCGCGCCCGGCACGGCGCCGCGCACGAGCAGCAGCTCGCGCGCCTCGTCGATGCGGACGATGTCGAGGTTCTGGGTGGTGCGGGTGGCGTTGCCGAGCTGCCCCGACATCTTCTTGCCCGGAAACACGCGTCCCGGGTCCTGAGCCATCGAAATCGAGCCGGGAACGTTGTGCGAACGGCTGTTGCCGTGCGACGCGCGCTGCGACTTGAAGTGGTGACGCTTGATGGTGCCGGTGAAGCCCTTGCCGATCGTCGTGCCCTGCACGTCGACCAGCTGGCCGACGGCGAACACGCCGACGGGAATCTTGGCGCCTGCCGGGTATTCGGCGGCGACGCTTTCGTCGACACGGAATTCCTGGGTCAGCTCGCCGGCGACGACGCCCGCCTTGGTCAGGTGCCCGGCCAGCGGCTTGCTGACGCGCGACGCCTTCTTGTCGCCGAAGACAACCTGCAGCGCGGCGTAGCCGTCGGTGGCAGGCGTCTTGACTTGCGAGACGCGATTGTTCGAGACGTCGAGGACGGTGACGGGGATCGCATCACCGTCGTCGGTGAAGATGCGCATCATCCCCACCTTGCGGCCCAGCAGCCCCAGGCGCTCTCTTGCCGAGGACTTCGCCGAAGACGATGCCGGGGACGCCGGCTTCGAGGTCGTGCTCATGAATGTTCTCCAGCCGCGCGAGCGCAGCCTTTGTTGCAACGCCCGACATCGATTGGCCGGGCTGACGTTTTGCTTTTCCTCGCCCGAGGGCAGGAAAGCCTATCAGTATAGCAGCGCCCGCCTATTGCAGCTTGATCTCGACGTCGACGCCGGCGGGGAGGTCGAGCTTCATCAGCGCGTCGACCGTCTTGTCGGTCGGGTCGACGATGTCCATCAGGCGCTGGTGGGTTCGGATCTCGAACTGGTCGCGCGAGGTCTTGTTGACGTGCGGCGAGCGCAGGATGTCGAAGCGCTGCATGCGCGTGGGCAGGGGCACCGGGCCCTTGACGATGGCACCGGTGCGCTTGGCGGTCTCGACGATCTCGAGCGCCGACTGGTCGATGAGCTTGTAGTCGAACGCCTTGAGGCGGATGCGGATCTTCTGCTTGGTGGCCATGAGCTGTCTTTCAAAGAGCGATGCGGCGAAGACGCCGCGAGGTGTGCCGGCGCGCCGGCAATGGAGCCTTATTCGAGGATCTTCGCCACGACGCCGGCGCCGACGGTTCTGCCGCCTTCTCTGATGGCGAAGCGCAGGCCCTCTTCCATGGCGATCGGGTTGATCAGCTTGACGGTGATCGAGACGTTGTCGCCCGGCA
>JBDTJD010000066.1:0-4038 GCA_039935975.1 Caldimonas sp. | reverse complement strand
ACGACGACGACGCCGATCGTCGCGAGCGCACGCCGCGCGCCGGTGAGCGGCACGAACCGGCTCTCGGCCTCGTAGACCGCGAGCACCAGCCAGAGCGTGATCGAGAGCGCCGGCGCGAAGCCGAAGCGCGCGCCGGGAATGCCGGAGCCGATGCCCGCGACGTCGATCGCGATCGAGACGCCCTGCGCGATCCAGCCGATCAGCAACGCCGTCCGGAGGCCGGACAGGAAGCGGTCGCCCGGCAACGCGGCACCGAAGTAGCACACCAGCGCGACGATGCTCGGAACGGTCAGCGCGAACGCCAGCGGCGTCGGTGCGCCTGCGTCGGGACCGAACGATAGAATCATCGGCCCAAGTGTACTGACGTCGTTTCGCGGCCACGACGCCCTCGCGGCGTGCCACTGCCGCCTCGGGTCGCGTCGTTTTTCAATGGCCTCAGCACTCACCGATCGCCTCAGCCGGGTCGTCAAGACGATGCGCGGACAGGCGCGCATCACCGACGAGAACGTCCAGGACATGCTGCGCGAGGTGCGCGTGGCGCTGCTCGAGGCTGACGTCGCGCTGCCTGTCGTTCGCGACTTCATCGCCCGCGTCAAGGAGCGCGCGC
This sequence comes from Caldimonas sp., assembly GCA_039935975.1. Lineage (GTDB taxonomy): Bacteria > Pseudomonadota > Gammaproteobacteria > Burkholderiales > Burkholderiaceae_C > Schlegelella_A. The sequence continues at coordinate 3,431 of JBDTJD010000066.1, read as the reverse complement.
TCGGCGCCGAAGTGACGGGGTCGCTTTCGCCTGGCCAGGCCTTCGTCGGCGTCGTCGACCGCGAGCTCACGGCGACGATGGAGCCGGCCGACGGCGACAGCGCCGAGCTCGATCTCGCGACCCAGCCGCCGGCCGTCATCCTCATGGCCGGCCTGCAGGGCGCCGGCAAGACGACGACCACTGCCAAGCTGGCCAAGCACCTGATCGAGCGACGCAGGAAGAAGGTGCTGACGGTCTCGGCCGACGTCTATCGACCGGCCGCGATCGAGCAGCTGAAGACGGTGACGAGGCAGTCCGGCGCGGAATGGTTCCCGTCGAGCGCGAGCGATGCGCCGGTCGCGATCGTGCGGGCCGCGCTCGATCACGCCAGACGTCACTATTTCGACGTCCTCCTCGTCGACACGGCCGGCCGCCTGGCGATCGACGAGAAGTTGATGGCCGAGATCCGCGAGCTGCACGCCGAGCTGAAGCCGGTGGAGACGCTCTTCGTCGTCGACGCGATGCAGGGCCAGGACGCCGTCAACACCGCCAAGGCGTTCAAGGAAGCCCTGCCGCTCACCGGCATCGTGCTGACCAAGATGGACGGCGATTCGCGCGGCGGCGCCGCGCTGTCGGTCCGCGCGATCACCGGCGCGCCGATCAAGTTCGCCGGCACGAGCGAGAAACTCGACGGCCTCGAGGTCTTCGACGCCAAGCGCCACGCCGGTCGGATCCTCGGCATGGGCGACATCGTCGGCCTGGTCGAGGAAGTCGGCAAGAACGTCGACGTGGCGGTGGCGCAGAGGCTCGCCGACAAGGTCAAGGCGGGCGACAGCTTCGATCTGAACGACTTCCTGTCACAGATTTCACAGATGAAGAAGATGGGCGGCCTCGGCGGGCTGATCGACAAGCTACCCTCGCAGCTGACGGGCAAGGCCGGCCAGCTCGGACCCGCCGAGATGGACCGTGCCGAGCGCGACGTGCGCCGCATGGAAGGCATCATCAACTCGATGACGCCGAAGGAGCGCCGGAAGCCCGAGCTGCTCAAGGCGACCCGCAAGCGCCGCGTCGCGAGCGGCGCGGGCGTCCAGGTCCAGGAGGTCAACCGGCTCCTGAACCAGTTCGAGCAGATGCGCGACGTGATGAAGAAGATGAAGGGCGGCGGGATGATGAAGATGATGAAGCGCATGGGCGCCATGAAGGGTCTCGGCGGCATGCGCTGACGGGCCGACGAAGGCAGCACGAGAAGACAGCGATGGATCCAATACTGATTTCTGTGGCGGCTCTGCTCTGCGCCCTGCCGCTCGTGTGGTGGCTGGCGCGCAAGCAGGGCCCGACCGTGCGCCCGGAGATGCCGGCCGAGCGTCTCGACACCCTGGCCGGCTGGCCGCCGGAGCCGACACGCATCCTGCGCTCGTCGGAGCGCCTGGCCTTCAGCACGCTCAAGCTCGCCCTCCCCGGCTACCTGATCCTCGCCCAGGTGCCTCTGGCGCGATTTCTCACCGTGCCCAAGCGAAATTCGTATGCCGAATGGATGCGCCGGCTCGGCAACCAGTGCGTCGATTTCGTCGTCTGCGACGTCACCTCGCAGGTGGTCGCCGTGGTCGAGGTCCGACCGCCGATGGACACCCTCGACGAGAAGGTCCGCGTCCGGCTCGACCGGGTCGCGCGCGCCCTCAAGGCGGCGAAGATCTCGCTTCACGTCTGGAACGAGGAGAAGCTGCCGACGATCGAGGCGGCGCGCGAGAAGATCCTCCCGAACGTGCCGGCCGTGCCCAAGGGCATGGCGAAGAAGACCGCGGCTGTCGCTGCCACCGTTGTGCCGATCGCCGCGTTCGCGATGGTCGAGGAAGCGATGGTCCACGAAGCCGTCGTCGAAGGCGGCCCGGCGGTCGATCCGTTCGCCGACACCGATCGCGACTGGACCCAGGGCGAGGTGATCGAGGTCCTCGAGCCGAGCACCCAGTCGTGGTTCGACGAGCTCGAGTCCGTCACCGCGGAGCTGCCCCCGCTCGACAAGCGTTAGCGCCGGCCGTCGGTCATTCGACGAGTGCGGCCGCGAACTCGCGCGCCCGGAAGGTCTGGAGGTCGGCGAGCTTCTCGCCGACGCCGACGAAGTAAACCGGCAGCGGCGCCGACCGGGACCGCGACCAGAGCGCGATCGCCGCGAGAACGCCGCCCTTGGCGGTGCCGTCGAGCTTGGTGATGATGAGCCCGGTGAGCTGCAGGGCCTCGTCGAAGGCCTTGACCTGCGAGAGCGCGTTCTGACCGGTGTTGCCGTCGATGACGAGCAGCACCTCGTGCGGCGCGCCCGCATCGGCCTTGGCGATCGTCCGCCTGATCTTCTTCAGCTCCTCCATCAGGTGCGTCTGCGTCGCGAGGCGCCCGGCGGTGTCGACGATGACCACATCGCAGCCCCGCGCCTTGCCGGCGACGACCGCGTCGAAGGTGACACCGGCCGGATCGCCGCCCTCCTGGCTCACGATCTCGATCCGGCCGCGGCCGGCATCCGCGCCGGCGCCCTGATCCGTCTTGCCGGCACGCTCGGCCCAGGCCATGAGCTGCTCGCGCGCTGCGGCGCGGAACGTGTCGGCGGCGGCGAGCAGCACCTTCTGGTCGCTGTCGAGCAGATGGCGAGCAAGCTTGCCCACGCTTGTCGTCTTGCCGGCGCCATTGACGCCGACGACCATCATCACCGTCGGCGTGTGCGCGCCGATCGCGAGCGGGCGCTCGAGCGGCCGGAGCAGATCCTCGATGCACGTCGCGAGCAGCCGCCGTGCCGCGGCCGGATCGCGCACGTGAGACCGCGTGACGCGCGCCTGCAGGTCGTCGAGCAGGTAGAGGGTCGCTTCGGCGCCGGCGTCGGCCTGCAGCAGGGCGACCTCGAGATCCTCGTACAGCGCATCGCCGATCTCGGCGCCGACGAACGCGCCGGCCAGCGTCGAGCCGGTGCGCTGGAGGCCCGACTTGAGCTTGGCCAGCCATCCGGATCGGTCTTCTTCGGGTTCGGCAAACGCCGTCTCCGCGCCCGGATCGGTGGCGATCGCCGGCTGTTTCACCGGCCTGACAAGGTCGGGTTCGGCGGCCGGCTTCTTGCCGAAGAAGAGCTCGCCGACGTCGGCGTTCAGCCACTCCTTGGCGGTGCGCGGCTTCGTGTCCGTCGGTTCGGCGGCAGTCGCCGGCGTCTCGACATCGGAGGGAGGCTTGGATCGGAAGAAGCGGAACATCGGGCACCGGATCGACCGGTCGGAAAAAAACGTGAGGCCCGGCAAGGCGGGAGAGACGGTGTGGCCCGTCGCGTGGAAAACGCCTCGCTATACTCGTGGGCTCAGGCGCTTTAGCTCAGTTGGTTAGAGCGACGGAATCATAATCCGCAGGTCCGGGGTTCGAGTCCCTGAAGCGCCACCATATCAAATCCAAGGGCTTGGCATCGCTGCCAAGCCCTTGTTGCT
>JBDTJD010000065.1:0-2917 GCA_039935975.1 Caldimonas sp. | reverse complement strand
CGCCGGCCATCAGCATCACGAAGCGGTCGAGGCCGATCGCGATGCCGCCGTGCGGCGGCGCGCCGTACTGGAGCGCGTCGAGCAGGAAGCCGAACTTGGCGCGCGCCTCCTCGGCATCGATCTTGAGCGCCCGGAACACCTTGCTCTGCACCTCTTCGCGATGGATCCGCACCGAGCCGCCGCCGAGCTCGAGCCCGTTGAGGACGACGTCGTACGCTTTGGCGATGCAGCGCCCGGGGTCGGACTCGAGCCAGTCCTCGTGACCGTCCTTCGGGCTCGTGAACGGGTGGTGCACGGCGCTCCAGCGCTGCTCGGCCTCGTCGTACTCGAACATCGGGAAGTCGATCACCCAGAGCGGCTCCCAGTCGCCCTTGACGAGACCGCGCGCCTTGCCGAACTCGCTGTGGCCGACCTTGACGCGCAGCGCGCCGATCGCATCGTTGACGACCTTCTCCTTGTCGGCGCCGAAGAAGATCAGGTCGCCGTCGGTCGCCCCGGTGCGCTTGAGGATCTCGGCGAGAGCCGCGTCGTGCAGGTTCTTGACGACCGGCGACTGCAGGCCCTCGCGTCCCTTGGCGACGTCGTTGACCTTGATCCAGGCCAGCCCCTTGGCGCCGTAGATCTTCACGAACTCGGTGTAGCCGTCGATCTCGCCGCGGCTCATCTCGCCGCCCCCCGGCACCCGCAGCGCCGCGACGCGGCCGCCCTGGGTCTTGGCCGGCACCGAGAACACCTTGAAGTCGACGTCACCCATCACGTCGGTGAGCTCGGTCAGCTCGAGCTGGACGCGCAGGTCGGGCTTGTCCGAGCCGTAGCGGCGCATCGCCTCGGCCCACGTCATCACCGGGAACGGCCCGAGCTCGACGCCGATCGCGTGCTTCACGGTGCTCTTGATCATGCCCTCGAACATCGATCGGATCTCGACCTCGTCGAGGAACGAGGTCTCGACGTCGATCTGCGTGAACTCGGGCTGGCGATCGGCGCGCAGGTCCTCGTCGCGAAAGCACTTGGTGATCTGGTAGTAGCGGTCGAAGCCGGCCACCATCAGGAGCTGTTTGAAGAGCTGGGGCGACTGCGGCAGCGCGAAGAACATGCCGTCGTGGACGCGGCTCGGCACGAGGTAGTCGCGCGCGCCCTCGGGCGTGCTCTTGGTGAGCATCGGCGTCTCGATGTCGATGAAGCCGTTGGCGTCGAGGAACTTCCTCACCTCCATCGCCATCCGGTAGCGCAGCATCATGTTCCTCTGCATCTGCGGCCGGCGCAGGTCGAGCACGCGATGGGTCAGGCGCGTCGTCTCGGAGAGGTTGTCCTCGTCGAGCTGGAATGGCGGCGTGACGCTCGGGTTCAGCACCTCGAGTTCGTGGCACAGCACCTCGACCTTGCCGCTCGTCAGGTTGGCGTTGTCGGTGCCCGAGGGTCGCGCGCGCACGACGCCGGTCACCTTCAGGCAGAACTCGTTCCTCACTTCCTCGGCGATCGCAAAGGTCGCTGCCCGGTCGGGGTCGCACACCACCTGGACCAGGCCTTCGCGGTCGCGCAGGTCGATGAAGATCACGCCGCCGTGGTCGCGGCGCCGGTGCGCCCAGCCCATCAGCGTCACCGTCTGGCCCAGGAGCGCTTCGCTCACCAGGCCGCAATATGTCGTTCTCATCGCATCACTCCAGCTTCTTGTCGGGGAGCAACGGCGCCGTGGTGGCGGTTGCATCGGGAGGGCGCTCGCGCCGCGATCGCGGCGACGGCAGGCTGAGCGCTGGCCGGGCGCTCAGCCGGGCAGATTTCGCATCGGCGTCGACGCCGCGGCGAGGCGGGTCGGCGGCGCGACGACGCCCATCGAGATCACGTACTTGAGGGCCTCGTCGACGCTCATCGCGAGCGGGATCGCGTCGGCGCGCGCCAGCATCAGGAAAAAGCCCGAGGTCGGGTTCGGCGTCGTCGGCACGTAGACGCTCAGGTAGTCGCCGGGCAGGTGGATCGCCGCCTCGCCGCCGGGCCGACCGGTGACGAAGGCGATGGTCCAGCTGCCCTGGCGCGGGTACTGGATGAGCACCGCCTCGCGAAAGGCGTTGCCGCTGCTCGAGAAGAGCGTGTCCGAGACCTGCCGGACCGAGCTGTAGATCGACTTCACGATCGGGATGCGGCTGAGCAGGCGGTGGCCCTGCCGCAGCGCCCACTGGCCGGCGACGTTGGTCGCGAGGACGCCGGTGAGAAGCAGCCCGATCAGCAGGACGACGACGCCCAGGAAGGGAACCCGTTGCAGCATCTCGATGAACGATCGGCTGCCTTCCGGAAGCACCGTCTGCGACGCGCTCAGGAGCCACACGAAGACGCCGGTGAGCAGGCCGTAACCAGCCTGGAGCACCCAGATCGTCACGGCCAGCGGCAGCCAGACGAGCAGGCCGGCGAGGAGGTACTTCTTCACTCGATTCGTGGCGTGAGGCGGCGCGCGCCGGTCAGGCCCCGCCCTTGCCCGGTTTCGGGGCAGGCGCGGGCGTCGCGGCCGGCGAGGGCGAGGGCGAGGGAGCCGGTGCCGGGGACGGCGCGGCGGCCGATGGCGCCGGGGCGCTCGCCGTGTCCGACGCCTTGCCGCTGGCGCCGCCCGCGGCCGATGCATCGGCGACGTTGCCGGCGCTCTTGTCGGCGCCCTTCTCGGCGCCGTTCTCCGCGCCCTTGTCGCCCTTGACAGCGCCCTCGTCGGACTTGGCCTTCTTGCCGCCGTCGCGGAAGTCGGTGACGTACCAGCCCGAGCCCTTCAGCTGAAAGCCGGCGGCGGTGACCTGCTTCACGAAGGTCGGCGCTCCGCAGGCCGGGCACACGGTCAGCGGCGGGTCGGAAATCTTCCGCAGCACGTCCTGGGCATTCCCGCAGGTCGTGCACCGGTAGGCGTAGATCGGCATCGTGACCTCTGGAAAGACAACCC
>JBDTJD010000064.1:0-2890 GCA_039935975.1 Caldimonas sp. | reverse complement strand
CGTCACAGGTGCTCGTTCAGGACTCGAAGACCCGAAAGCTCGACCCGCACCTCTTCAACGAGGCCTACCTGATGCACAGCTCGACGAGCCCTCAGTACGCGATCATCGCGTCGTGCGACGTCTCGGCGGCGATGATGGAAGCGCCAGGCGGCCGGGCGCTGGTCGAAGAGAGCATCGCCGAGTCGCTCGACTTCCGCCGGGCCATGAGGAAGGTCGACAAGGAGTTCGGCAAGGACTGGTGGTTCAAGGTCTGGGGACCCGAAAAGCTCGCCGCGGAAGGAATCGGCACGAGCGCCGACTGGCTGCTCAAGGCCGACGCCAAGTGGCACGGCTTCGGCAACCTCGCCGAGGGCTTCAACCTGCTCGACCCGATCAAGTGCACCCTGATCACCCCCGGACTCGACATGTCGGGCAAGTTCGCCAAGACCGGCATCCCGGCGGCGATCGTCACCAAGTACCTCGTCGACCACGGCGTCGTGGTCGAGAAGACCGGGCTTTATTCGTTCTTCATCATGTTCACGATCGGCATCACCAAGGGCCGCTGGAACACGCTGCTCACGGCGTTGCAGCAGTTCAAGGACGACTTCGACCGCAACCAGCCGTGCTGGAAGGTGATGCCCGAGTTCACGGCAGCGCATCCGAAGTACGAGCGCGTCGGCCTGCGCGAGCTCTCTCAGAGCATCCACGAGTTCTATGCGAGGAACGACATCGCCCGGCTCGTCACCGACATGTACACCGACCAGATCGAGCCGGCGATGAAGCCGAGCGACGCCTTCGCCTGCATCGCCCACGGCAAGACCGAACGCGTGGAGATCGATCAGCTCGAGGGCCGGATCTCGACGACCTTGCTCACCCCGTACCCGCCCGGCATCCCGCTTCTGATCCCGGGCGAGAAGTTCAATCGTCGGATCGTCGACTACCTGAAGTTCACGCGCTCGTTCAACAAGGCCTTTCCGGGCTTCGACACCGATGTGCACGGCCTCATGTCGATGGTCGAGCTCGAAGGCGTCGGCATCGAAGACGGCAAGTACTTCGTCGACTGCGTTCGCTAGACGTCAGGCCACGCCCGCCATCGCGTGACTGAAGCCGGCGTCGACATAGACGATCTCGGAGGTGACGCCGGCGGCGAGGTCGGAGAGCAGGAAGGCCGCGGTGTTGCCGACGTCGTCGATCGTGACGTTGCGTCTGAGCGGCGCGTTCTGGGCGACAACGTCGAGGATCTTGCCGAAGCCCTTGATTCCGGACGCCGCGAGCGTCTTGATCGGCCCCGCCGAGATGGCGTTGACGCGCACGCCCTTCGGGCCGAGGCTCGACGCCAGGTAGCGCACCGAAGCCTCCAGCGAGGCCTTGGCCAGACCCATCGTGTTGTAGTTGGGAACGCTGCGCATCGCCCCCAGATATGTCAGCGTGAGCAGGGCGGCATCGGGCGCGAGGTACGGCGCCGCGGCCTTGGCCATCGCAGGGAAGCTGTAGCTCGAGATGTCGTGGGCGATCCGGAAGGCCTCGCGCGAGAGGCCGTCGAGAAAGTCGCCGGCGATCGCTTCCTTGGGCGCATAGCCGATCGAGTGGACGAAGCCGTGGAAGGTCGGCCAGGCGGTCACCAAGCTGGCGAACATGGCGTCGATCTGGGCGTCTTCGGCGACGTCGCAGTCGAAGAGCAGCGACGATCCGAATTCGGCAGCGAAGTCGCCGACGCGGTCCTTGAAGCGCTCGCCCTGGTAGCTGAAAGCGAGCTCGGCGCCTTCTCGGCGACAGGCGCGGGCGATGCCGTAGGCGATCGACCGGTTCGAGAGCACCCCGGTGACCAGGAAGCGTTTGCCGTCGAGAAAACCCATGTCGTGTGTCGTCCGGGGCGAAGAGGCGACGGATTCTGGCATGCACCTCGCCCGGGCCCGGGCCTCTTGACAGTCGGGTGACTTGCCGCTATTTGAGGGAGCGGATACAATTCCGCTCTTCACCTAGAAAGCGTCAAGTGGGCGGTTCTTCCGGCCCATTTTTTTTGGCTGATCGTCTTTGCATATCGAATTCGTCACACCCGACCTCGCCCGCGCAGGAACCGCCGCCGCCATGAGCCAGCACGCCGCCATCGACACGACCGTCGCCGGGCTGGGCTACGAGCTCGTCGAGGTGGAGCGGGCGCCCGGCGGCCTGCTGCGCGTCACCATCGACCATCCCGCGGTCGACGGTCAGGCCGACCGCTCCATCAACGTCGACGATTGCGAGCGCGTCACGCGTCAGCTTCAGCATGTCCTCGAGGTCGAAGGCCTGTCGTACGAGCGGCTCGAGGTGTCCTCGCCCGGTCTCGACCGGCCGCTTAAGAACGCGGCCGATTTCCACCGCTTCCTCGGCGAGCAGGTCGAGGTGACGCTGAAGGTGCCGTTCAAGGGGCGCAAGCGGTTCCGTGGCGAGCTCATGTCGGCTGAAGGCGGCTGGCGGATCCTGCTCGCCGACACGGCCGCCGTCGCGGCCGCAAAAAAGCACGCAGCGAGTCGCTCCGCCCAGGCGCGCGCCGCTGCAAAGCAGGCGTCCGAGGCTCCGACCGACGACCTGGCGCCGGCTGAAGCTTCCGCCGACAAGGCGCTCGATTTCACTCTCGACGAGGTGCGCGAGGCGCGTCTCGTTCCCGTCATCAATTTCAAGGGGCGCCCGTTCGCCTCGGACGGCGCTGCCGAAGCCGCGCGCCCGCACGAAGAGGCCAACGGAGGTCGAACAACATGAACCGTGAACTGCTGATGCTGGTGGATGCGATCTCGCGCGAGAAGAGCGTCGACCTCGAGATCGTCTTCCAGGCGGTCGAGGCCGCGCTCGCCTCGGCGTCGAAGAAGCTGCAAGGCGGCGAGGTCGACATCCGCGTGTCGGTCGACCGCGAGACCGGCGAGTACGAGACCTT
>JBDTJD010000063.1:0-4357 GCA_039935975.1 Caldimonas sp. | reverse complement strand
GTGGGGCGGGTGGCGAACGGCAAGAAGATCGGCGCGGAGGCGGCCGGCGTGACCGTCGGCGAGCGCGGCTTCATCCCGGTCGACATCCAGATGCGGACCAACGTGCCGCACATCTTCGCCGTCGGCGACATCGTCGGCCAGCCGATGCTCGAGCACAAGGCGGTCCACGAGGCGCACGTCGCGGCCGAGGTCGCAGCAGGCGAGCAGCTCGGCGACGCCAAGCTCGCGAAGGCGGCGTTCGACGCGCGCGTGATTCCGAGCGTGGCCTACACCGACCCGGAGATCGCGTGGGTCGGCATCACCGAAGACGAGGCCAAGGCGCGCGGCGTGAAGGTGAAGAAGGGCCTCTTTCCTTGGACGGCCTCGGGCCGCGCGATCGCCAACGGCCGCGACGAAGGCTTCACCAAGCTGCTCTTCGACGAAGCCACGCACGTCATCGTCGGCGGCGGCATCGTCGGCACGCATGCCGGCGACATGATCGGCGAGATCGCACTGGCGATCGAGATGGGCGCCGACGCGGTCGACATCGGCAAGACCATTCACCCCCATCCGACACTCGGTGAATCGATCGGGCTGGCAGCCGAGGCGTTCGAAGGCACCTGCACCGATCTGCCGCCGGCGCGCCGCTGACGAGGTCGGCCGCCGCTGCCGCGGCGTTCAGTCGATGTCGGCGAAGTGGACGCCGAAAGCGTCGTTGCGGCGGTCCTCGAAGAAGCACTCACGGGTCTTCCGGGTCGTTCGAAAGGCGATCTCGTCCCACGGCACGTCGGCCTCCGCGAAGAGTCCGGCTTCGATCGTCTCCGGTCCCGGGTCGAGATGCGTGTCGAGCATGCGAGCGCGATAGAACAGATGCACCTGGCCGACACGCACGACATTGATCATGCTGTAGAGGCCCTCGAGCAAGATGTGCGCTCCAGCTTCCTCGACCGTCTCCCGGACGGCGCCTTGCTCGGTCGTCTCGCCGAGTTCCATGAAGCCCGCGGGAAGCGTCCACAAGCCGCGCCGCGGCTCGATGTTGCGCCGGCAGAGAAGGACCTTGTCTTCCCACACCGGCAGCGTGCCGACGACGTTGACCGGGTTCTCGTAGTGGATCGTCTCGCAGACCGTGCACATCGCGCGGTCGCGGTTGTCGTCGGCCGGCGTGCGGTACACGACGGGGCCGCCGCAGGCCCGGCAATGCTTGATGCTGCGCGGCATGAACATGAGACGAGTGTAGAGGCGCCATGGCATCATCGTCGTTGGCCGACGCACCGTCTGCGCCCCGATCGTTCCCCATCGAGAGACCCCTCCAGAGAGCTGCCGCCATGAGCCATGTCATCACTTCTCCCGCTGCGGCGACCGTTCCCGTCGCAGGCTCCGACAAGACCTTCCCCGTCCACCGCATCTATTGCGTCGGCCGTAACTACGTCGAGCACGCCAAGGAGATGGGCTTCACCGGCCGCGAGCCGCCGTTCTTCTTCATGAAGCCGGCTGGCGCCGTGCTGCCGATCGCCGAAGGCCAGACCGGGCGCATGCCGTATCCGAGCCTCACCAAGGACATGCACCACGAGATCGAGCTGGTCGTCGCGATCGGCACCGGCGGCAAGTCGATCGCGGCCGCCGATGCGATGAAGCACATCTGGGGCTATGCCGTCGGCCTCGACATGACCCGCCGCGACCTGCAGGGCGACGCCAAGAAGCAGGGCCGGCCGTGGGACATCGGCAAGGGCTTCGACCACTCGGCGCCGATCGGGCCGATCAAGGCCGCGGCCGAATGCAAGGTCGATGCCTCGACGTCGATCACGCTCGAGGTCAATGGCAAGGTCCGCCAGTCGAGCACGATCGGCAAGCTCATCTGGAGCATCGCCGAGATCATCGAGCACCTGTCGACGGCGTGGGAGCTGCGGCCGGGCGACCTGATCTTCACGGGCACGCCGGAAGGCGTCGCCGCCGTCGTCGCGGGCGACGTCCTCAAGGGCCAGGTCGCGGGGGTCGGCACGTTGCAGGTGCAGATCGTCTGAGCCGTCGCGATCGGGTCGCCCGTGCAGCTCTACAGCTACTTCCGTTCGTCGGCGTCGTACCGGGTGCGCATCGCCCTGGCGCTGAAGGGCCTTGCGTACGAGTATGTGGCGGTCCACCTCGTCAGCAGCGAGCAACTCGCGCCGGCGTACCGCCACGTCTCCGCGGCGCAACTCGTGCCCGCGCTCGTGCTCGATGGCGACGGTGGCGCACCCGGCGCGACGCTGACCCAGTCGCTCGCGATCATCGAGTACCTCGACGAGACCGTCGCCGGCACGCCGCTCCTGCCGAAGGACCCGCTCGGTCGCGCCCGCGTGCGCGCCCTCGCGCTCGACATCGCCTGCGAGATCCATCCGCTCGACAACCTGCGCGTCCTGCGCTATCTGCAAGGCGAGATGAAGGTCTCGGCGGACGAGAAGGACCGCTGGTACCGGCACTGGGTCGAGACCGGCCTCGAGGTCGTCGAGCGCCAGCTCGCTGCGCATCCGGCGACCGGGCGCTTCTGCCATGGCGACGAGCCCGGCCTGGCCGACTGCTGTCTGGTGCCGCAGATCTTCAACGCCAGGCGCATGGACTGCCGGCTCGACCACGTGCCCACGGTGATGCGAGTGTTCGACGCGTGCATGGAAAAGCCCGCCTTCAGCACGACCCAGCCCTCGTCCTGCCCCGACGCGACGTGAGCGTCGACGCCGACTGGCTGGCGCCCGACTGGCGCGTCGCCCGCGTCGGCGGGCTGATGACGACGCGTCGCGGCGGTCGCAGCCAGGCGCCCTACGACTCGATGAACGTCGGCATCGCGGTCGGCGATTCGCTCGACGCAGTCGCCGCGAACCGCGCCCTGCTCGCCGAAGCGAGCGGCGCGCGACCGGTGTTCCTGCGCCAGGTCCACGGCGCGCGCGTGGTCCGGGTCGGACACATCGACGCCGTCGAGGCCGCGCCGGTCCACGAGGCCGACGCGTGTGTCACCACCGAACCGGGCATCGCCTGCATCGTCCAGGCGGCCGACTGCCTCCCGGTCCTGCTCGCCGCGCCGGAGGGGCGCGCCGTCGGCGCCGCCCACGCCGGCTGGCGCGGCCTTGCCGGTGGCGTCGTCGAGGCCGCAGTGGCGCAGCTGTGCGCCGCCGCAGGCTGCACTCCCGGCGAGCTCGACGCGTGGCTCGGTGCCTGCATCGGGCCGGGCGCCTTCGAGGTCGGGGTCGACGTGCTCCACGCCTTCGGCATCGATCCGTCGACCGCCGCGAGCGATCCGGATCGGCGCTTCGCTGCGCTCTCGCCCGGCAAGTGGCTCGCCGATCTGCCCGGACTGGCGCGCGATCGCCTGCGTGCCAGCGGCGTCGAGCGCATCGGCGGCGGCCGCTGGTGCACGGTCACCGACCGGTCACGGTTCTTCTCGTACCGGCGCGACGGCGTCACCGGGCGGATGGCCGCCGCCGTCTGGATCGAGCGCGGCTGATCGCTCCGCGCGCCGTCGTGCTGCCCGCCGCGACGGGGTGCCGAACAGATACAGGGCGATGCCCAGCGGCAAGGCCCCGTAGAGAACGAAGGTGACCGTGGCGCCCAACCAGCTGCCGTTTGCCGCCGTTCCCTCGGCAAGCGCCATCAGAACGACGACGTACGACCATGCGATCGCCAGCAGATACATGATGTCTCTCAAGTGGCCCGGATCGCGGCGCACGATAATGCCCCATGGCGAATCGGCAGACTTCCGCAGCTTCCAGCACCCCCACCCGCGGCGCGGCGAAGGCACGCAGGGCTCGCAAACCGGCGGCGAGTCCGGCGGGCCCGGTGCCGAAGGCCGCCCGGCCGGCTCCGGCACTGCCCCCAGGCGTCACGGACGCCTGGGCGCCCCTTGTCAATCTCGGCCTGCCCGCTGGCGCTATCGCCGCGGCGCAGCGCGACTACGTCGCCGAGGCCGGCGCGATCTGGAACCGCATGCTTCAGCCCGCGCGCGAGCATCCGCCCATCGGTGACCGGCGCTTCGCCGGCAACGAATGGACCGCGCAGCCGTCGTCGGCTTTCCTCGCCGAGCTCTACCTGCTCAATGCGCGCACGCTGACGCAGCTCGCCGACAACCTCGTGGGCGACGAGAAGACCCGGGCGCGGATCCGTTTCGCAGTGCTCCAGTGGGTCGACGCGGCGTCGCCGAGCAACTACCTGGCACTCAATCCGGAAGCCCAGCGGAAGGCGATCGAGACCGGTGGCGAGAGTCTCGTCCACGGGGCCGCGCAGCTTTGGAACGACACCCAGCTCGGCCGCGTCTCGCAGACCGACGACAGCGCCTTCGAGGTCGGCCGCAACGTCGCGACGACCGCAGGCTCAGTGGTCTTCGAGAACGAGTTCTTCCAGCTCCTCGAATACG
>JBDTJD010000062.1:0-3448 GCA_039935975.1 Caldimonas sp. | reverse complement strand
AGGTCGACAGGAAGCGCGGGTTGGAGATCCGGCTTACCGCCAGGACGGCCTGGGTCCTCGAACTGACGTTCAGCGACCGCAACACGGCGGCGACGTGATCCTTGATGGTCTCGACCGAGAGATTCAGCGCACGGGCAATGAGCTTGTTCGATTGCCCGCGCAGCAGGAGGGCCAGGACCTGCGTCTGTCGCGTGGTCAATCCGAGGGAGGCCAATGCCGCTTCCGTTTGATCGCCGTCCGTCGCGGCCGAACTTCCGGCGGTCATTTCTCGCCACGAATGAGCCGACGGCGACCGAAAGGGCATCTCGTCCGCGCCGGGCGATCGCATGATCGACGCCGGCAGGTAGATCCCGCCGGAGATGACAACGCGAAGAGCCTGCAGCAAGGAGTCGTTGCTGACGCATTTCGGGACGAAGCCCAACGCACCGAGATCCATCGCGCGAACCACGTCGTCCCGTCGGTCGGAAGCCGATACGACCACGACCGGCACGGCGGGATGCGCAGAGCGCAGGTCGGCCAGGAGCGTGAATCCGTCATCGTCGCCGAGATGGAGGTCGAGCAGGACGAGCTCGAACCCGGTTTCGCCAGCCATCGCCTCACGCGCGGCCGCAGCGGAGCCCACTGCAACCACGGTAACGTCTTCGGCGAGCCCCGTCATGACGGACCGCAGCGCGGAAAGAATCAGAGGATGGTCATCGATCACCAGGACGTTCATCGGAGGATCTCCAGGTTTCAGGTCGGTCGCGTCGCGGCTTCCTCGCCGCCCGAGCGGCTGTCGGTGTTAGAACGCTCGATTGAAGAAGCTGACGCGGTGAAGGTGCTTTCTGCCTGATAATGCAAACTCAGGTCGACTCTACGTCGCTGTTTCATGCGAATCAAGAAATTTCTTGCCTTCCGGGAACCGCTTGTCCTGATGAATTTCCTCAATACGGAATTCTCAAAGAGCCCGAAATGACCTCCTCCCCAGTTGAATCACCGGATTCCGACAGCGCGGCCCCAGGCGAACAGCCTTCCTTCGCCGTCCGGTGCATCCGTGCCCTCATGGAGCGCCACGGCCTGCCCAAGTACCGCCAGTCCGCGTGGCTTGCCGATGCCACCGGCCTGTCCTACTCGCAGGCGCACCGGCGCATGAGCGGCACCTCGACCTGGTCGCTCGAAGACATCGCCAAGGTGGCCGAGCTGTTCGGCGAGTCCCTGGCCGACGTGGTGTCGCTCGCGTCACCGCGCACCTCGGTGCCGGGAACGATGCGCCTGGGCACGACGACGCTGCCCGTCCAGCTCTGGCTCGGCGACGCGCTCGACAAGCCGAGCCCCGAGGCGGTGGTCGCGGTGCAGACGTCGTCGGGCTGGTCGGCGCTCGTGGCGGGCGAGGCCACCGAAGGTGTCGCCTACCGGATCGAGCGGCTCGAAGCCCGGCCCCCGCTCGCGCCGCGCCGCGTCGTCGCGGTGCTCGACGACGACCGCGACCTCACGAACTCCATCTGCGCCCACTTCGAGTCGAGCGGCTACGACGCGCGTCCGTTCTTCACCATTGCCGAGTTGCTGGCGAGCCCGCAGACGCGCCGCTACGACGCCTATGTGGTCGACTGGATCGTCGGCGAGACGAGCGCTCTGAAGCTCATTGCCACCCTTCGTGCTCGCGATGCGACGTGCCCGATCGTGGTGCTGACGGCGCAGGTGATGTCCGGCGTCGTCGACGAGGCCGACATCGCCGACGCGGTGAAGCGCTACGACCTCGTGTTCCACGAGAAGCCCGTGCGCACCTCGATCCTGGTGGCGACGCTCGGGCGGGCGTTCTCCGGCCCGTAGACTCGGCGAGCCCGATTCGGGCGGCTCCCCTTTTCCGTCATGCGCGCTGTCTTCGTCGATGCCAATGTGCCGCTGCGCGCGCTTGCCGAGCGCATCGGCCTCGGCACGCTGCCCCAGCTCGATCTCGCGTTCGGCGCGGCCGACATCACGCCCGACGCGCTGCCCGAGGCGATCGGCGATGCGCCGATCGCGGTCATCGACCACACCTCGCTGCCGATCGAGATCGCGCGGCGCTGCGCCGGCCTGCGGCATGTCGTCTTCCTGGGCACGGGGCCGCGCAGCTACATGGACCCGGAGGCACTCGCCGGGCTCGGCATCGCGGTACATGTCATCAAGGGCTACGGCGACACGGCCGTCGCCGAGTGCGCCATCGGCCTGCTGTTCGCCGCGGCGCGCGGCTTCGCCGCGATGGACGGCGCGATGCGGCAAGGCCGATGGCTGCGCACCGAAGGGGTCCAGCTCGGCGGCAAGACGCTCGGCCTCGTCGGCTACGGCGGCATCGCCGCCGAAACCGCGCGGATGGCGCACGGCCTGGGGATGAAGGTCGTCGCCTGGAATCGCACCGCGAGGCCGGCCGAGGGCATCGAGTTCGTGGCGATCGACGAGCTGCTCGCGCGCAGCGACGCGGTGTCGATGCACCTGCTCCTGAACGACGAGACGCGCGGCTTTCTCTCGCGCGAGCGGATCGCTGCGATGCGACGCGGCGCGATCCTTGTCAACACGGCACGCGGCGCGTTGGTCGACGAGGCTGCGATGGTCGAGGCGCTGCGCTCGGGGCAGTTGCGCCATGCCGGGCTCGACGTGTTCGACATCGAGCCGCTGCCCGCCGACCATGTGCTGACGACACTGCCCAACGTGACGCTGTCGGCCCATTCGGGCTTTCGCACGCCGGAGGCGAACGAGCGTCTGATCGCGGAAGCTTTCGTGCACTGCTCGCGCATCGTCGCGGGCTCGACCGGAACGCCGCCCTCGCCATGACCGGGCTTGCGACCATCGACCTGAAGGCGCCCGATATCGGCCGCTGGCGCGACGGCGGCACCGGCGTCGACTGGGTGCACGTCTTCGACTCGGGCCGGCCGGGGCCGGAAGTGATGGTGCAGGCACTGACGCACGGCAACGAGATCTGCGGCGCGATCGCGCTCGACTGGCTTCTCGAGCAGCGCTTTCGTCCTCGAATCGGCCGTTTGACCCTCGCCTTCGCCAACGTCGCCGCCTATGCCCGCTTCGATCCGGCCGATCCTTTTCCGTCGCGCCTGGTCGACGAGGACTACAACCGGGTCTGGGCCGACGCCACCCTCTTCGGGCCGGGCGACACCGTGGAATTGCGGCGAGCGCGCGAGCTGCGGCCCTTCGTCGACGCTGCCGATCGGTTGCTCGACATCCACAGCATGAGCGAACCCTGCCGTCCTCTCATGGTGTGCGGCATGGTCGAGAAGAACGTGGCCTTCGCTCGCGCGCTCGGCGTGCCGGCCGACCTGCTCATCGACACCGGCCACCCGGCGGGCCTGCGAATGGTCGATCGCGGTGGGTTCGGTGATCCGGCAAGCGCGAAGCTGGCGCTGCTCGTCGAGTGCGGCCAGCATTGGGAGCGGGCGGCCGCGGACGTCGCCATCGACACCGTCGTGCGCTTTCTCGGCCT
>JBDTJD010000061.1:0-4043 GCA_039935975.1 Caldimonas sp. | reverse complement strand
GCGCGGCAGCCAGTCTGCACCGATGCCCTGCGTCGCGCCGGCAAGCGCGATGGCGACAACCGTCTGCTCGTCCGAGGCGAGTTCGCCGATGCGGTCCCAGAGCGGCCGCAGCCAATTTCTCGCATCGTCGAACGCACCGAGCCCGGCAGCGTAAGTGGCGGCACGCGCCGCGATGAAGGGGTCGCGCCGATCACCCGGATCGAACGACAGCCAGAGACGGGTCAGCTGGTCGACATCGTGAACGCTGTCGAGCGCCTCGAAGGCGAGCGACCGGACGAGGCCGGTGGCACCGCTGCCGGAGATGGCCTGATGCTTGACCAGGAGCCGAGCCGTCTTCAGCGCCTCCTGCGGCTGGCGCCCGAGCCGTGCGGCCTGCAGTTTCAGGCGCAGCGCGTGGGTGCGTCGCGCCACGCCCTGCGGCAGCTCGCCGAGCAGCTCGCTGGCGCGCGCCGCGTCACGATCATCGAGAGCCCATTCCGCGGCCAGGAGTCGGGCGCCCTCTTCCGCCGAGCGCGCCGCCGGACTGTGACGGGAGAGATCGAGCGCGCGGCGCAGCTCCTCGTCGCGCAGCGCCCGGTCCTGGACGCGGTGCGCACTGCCCGCGGCGAGCAGATGGCCGAGCACGGTGAACTCGTTGTCCTGGGCAAGTTCGGGCGTCTCGGCCTGGATCGCGAGGGCGCGCTGCGCTGACTTCTGGGCGCGCGTGTAGCGGCCGCCGAAA
Organism: Caldimonas sp.; assembly: GCA_039935975.1. GTDB lineage: Bacteria > Pseudomonadota > Gammaproteobacteria > Burkholderiales > Burkholderiaceae_C > Schlegelella_A. The sequence continues at coordinate 3,322 of JBDTJD010000061.1, read as the reverse complement.
TAGAAGGCGAGCGCCTCGCGCAGGGCGGCCTGCCCGCTCCGGTCGCGGCGTGCCGTGCGCCATTCGCGCGCCCGTCGCGGCAGGCCGACCAGGGAGTTCACGCCCTGGATCGCGCCGACCAGCGCGAAGCACGCCCCGACGAGCAGCAGGACGAAGAAGTTGAGCGACAGGTCGACTCGCCAGCCGCTCCAGTAGAAGCTCGCGAGACCGTCGTTCGCGCCGAAGGTCGCCGCCGCGACGACGGCGACCGCGAAGAGCAGGATGAACCAGATCGCGAGGCGCACGCCGGATCCGAGTCGTCGAGTGCCTAGCGGGGACCGGCGACGGCGGCGAGCGCGGCCAGCGTGTCGTCGGGACGCGCCGCCGGTGACTGCCGCGCCTGCTGCTCGACCTGGCGCAGCAGTTCCGAAGTGGCCTGCGTGCGCCGCGACGAGCGGTCGAAGTATCGATCGATCGTTCCCTGCGCCCAGCGCAGGTCGCCCCGCGCCGCGTCGAACTGGCGGGCCATCAGCGACAGGCGCGCATTGAGCAGGCGCAACTTCAGGTTCTCCCTGAGAAAGAACGCCTGGTCGGGCGCGACCAGCATCGCTTCGGGCTGGTCGATGCGCGTGATTCGCACGAGCGAGCGCAGCTCGGTCCAGGCGCTTTCGGCGACGACGCTGACAGCCGCGCCGAAGTGGCTCGAGAGCCACGCGCCGACGCTGCCATCCGCGCCGCTGGCCGCCGCCGACGCAGCCACCGGCGCAGCAGCGACCCCCTTCGCACCGGCGCCGCGTCCGACGTCGCGACGCGGCTCGGCAGCCGACAGCAGCGGCAGCTCATCGATCATGCGCGCCGCTTCGTCGAGCCTGATCGAGAGCGTCGCGACGTCGGCGACGTTCGCCGCCTTCACCCGATCGAGGTCGCGCGCGATCGCGCGCCGCACCGGCTCCAGACGGGGCTGGTCGGCGTGCGCGAGGCGTTCGTCGAGCTGTTTCAGCGCGGCGACGAGCGGCTCGGCGCTGCCGGTGAGCGAGGCCTGCTGCATGCCGGCGCGCAGCGCCGACTCGCCGTCGCTGACGAGGTTCTCGTCGCGCGCGCGCGCCACCGACTGGACCAGCGCCTCTAGCTGCGTGCGCTGGATGGCGACTTCGTTGAGACGTGCCTCGAGCAGCGCCGCCTTCGCGGCCGCCTCGCGCGCGCCCTCTTGCGCCTGGCGCGAGACGAGGCTGGCCTCGGCGGCCTGGACGGCACTGTCCTGCTGACGCTTGACGAGCTCGCGCTCGCTCGAGCGGACCCGCTGGTCGGCCCGCCAGGCGAAGACCAGCGCGATGATCGCCAGCAAGGTGACCAGCAGCATCGCCAGCGACAGGCCTCGCGTGCCGGATGCGCGTGCCGGATCGGCGGCGGAGAAGGACGAGGAGGAAGGAACGTTCGGTGGAGCGCTGTCGCGAGGCGTGGAGGCAGGCGAGAGGTCGTCGTTCACGGTCCGATCGATTGTATGCAGGCGACCACCGCGTCGAGCCCCGGTGCGGCCTCGAGAACACGACCGAACCCCGCCACCCGGGCCCGGGTGGCGATGCGCGGATGGGTCGCGACGGCGCACGAGTCGCCGAAGCGGCCCGGGCCCGCCGCCCGCTCGAGATTCGCAATCGCCTCCGAGCTGCTGAAGAGCCAGATCGCATCGGCCTCGGCAAGCGCGCTGTCGAGTCGCGCGCGCGCCGGGCCTGCGAAGTCGGGCGCGAGGCGGCGGTACGCGCCGAGCGCATCGACCGACGCGCCGGCCTCCACGAGCCGCTCGGCAAGCCAGTCGCGGCCGCCCTCGCCGCGCACGACGAGCACGCTCGCGCCGTGCCAGTCGCGCCCTTGCAGTCGTGCCCAGAGGGTCTCGGAATCGAACTGCGGTGAGTCGCCGTCGGGCTCGACGACGACGAGCGCGTCGCCGCCGCGCTCGCGCAGCGTCGTCGCCGTCCCCGGGCCGGGGACGGCCGCCTCGAGATCGGCCGGCCACGCGGCCTCGTCCGGCCGCGCCGCGAAAAAGTGCTCGACCGCGTTGGCGCTCACGAAAAAGACCAGGCGCCGCGTCGCCAGCCCGCGCCAGGCCTCGCGCAGTGCCTGCGCGTCCGCAACGGCGGCGATCTCGATCAGCGGCAAGGCCTTGGCCGCGAGGCCGCGCGCGCGCAGACGCTCGATCCAGGGCGCGGCCTGCTCGGCCGGCCGGGTGACGAAGACGCGTCGGCCCGGAGTCATCGGCGCGACGGGCCGGCGCCGCCTCTAGCCGACCGCGGTCGGCGCACTCAGGCTCTCGGCTGCGGCCAGGTACGGCGCCGCGCCGGCCGCCAGCAGGGACCGCGCCGCCCGCGTGCCGAGCGCCTCGGCGACGCCCTCGTCGGCGACGCGCTCCTCGACCGCGACACGGAGGAGCGGCGCCTCGCGACGCGACGGATGGCCGATGGCGGCGTGAAGCTGGAGCGTGTCGCCGCGCCAGGTCGCGTGCGCCGCGAGCGGCATGCTGCAGCTTCCGCCGAGAGCGCGCGACACGGCACGCTCGGCAGCCACCGCAATCTGCGTCGGGCGATCCGCGAGGGCGGCGATGCGCTCGATCAGGCCGGAATCGTCGACGCGGGTCTCGATGCCAAGTGCACCCTGACCAGCGCAGGGAAGCATGTCCGCTTCCGCGAAGCAGGCGCGGATACGTGCGGCCAGGCCGAGGCGCACGAGCCCGGCCACGGCGAGGACGATGCCGTCGTAGAGGCCCTCGTCGAGCTTTCTGAGGCGGGTGTCGAGATTTCCACGCAGCGGCTCGATGCGCAGATCCGGGCGCAGCGCCGTCAGCTGGACGACGCGGCGCAGGCTCGACGTGCCGACGACGGCGCCCTCGGGCAGGTCGGCCAGGGTCGGGTGTCGGCTCGAGACCCACGCGTCGCGCGCGTCCTCGCGCTCGAGCACGCCGGCGAGCGCGAAGCCCGCGGGCAGGTCCATCGGCACGTCCTTCAGCGAGTGCACGGCGATGTCGGCGCGGCCGTCGGCGAGTGCGCTCTCGAGCTCCTTCACGAAGAGGCCCTTGCCGCCCACCTTGGCGAGCGTGCGGTCGAGGATCTGGTCGCCGCGCGTCGTCATCGGCAGCAGCGTGACTTCGGCGCCGCCGGCGACCAGCAGGTCGCGCACGAACCCGGCCTGCCACATTGCGAGACGGCTCTCGCGGGTGGCGATGACGATCGGACGAGGCATGCTTTCATGCTAGCAGGCACAACTCCTGCATCATCGGGCGAATGCCACGAGCGACACCCACGAAGAAGCCGGACGCCGAGCGCGGCGTCGACAAGAACCGGCCCCTGGTCGA
>JBDTJD010000060.1:0-3552 GCA_039935975.1 Caldimonas sp. | reverse complement strand
CACGGCCCCGACGAGTTCTACGACGCGCCCGGCCAGTACCTGAGCGAGAAGGTGGCGGCCGCCGACTTCATCTGCTGCATCAGCCACTACGCGCGCAGCCAGCTGATGCGGCTCTCGCCCTACGAGCACTGGTCCAAGCTGGTCGTCTGCCGGCTCGGCGTCGATCCGCAGGTCTTTCGCCCTGTCGAGGCCCGGGACGCGCCGTCGCCCTTTCGCATCCTCTGCGTCGGCCGCCTCACGCCCGCCAAGGGCCAGCATCTCCTGATCGAGGCGGTGGCGCGACTCGGCGCCGAAGGCCGCGACATCCATCTGCATGTCGTCGGTGCGGGCGTCGATCGCGATTCGCTCGAAAAGCAGACCGCGCGTGCCGCCGCCACCCGCTGGGTGACGTTCGAGGGCGCTGTCAACCAGGACCGGATCCGGGACTTCTACGCGAAGGCCGATGTCTTTTGCATCCCGAGCTTCGCCGAAGGCATCCCGATCGTGCTCATGGAGGCGATGGCGATGGAGATCGCCTGCGTGACGACGCACATCACCGGCATTCCCGAGCTGATCCGCGACGGCGTCGACGGGCTGCTCGTCGCGCCGTCGGACGTCGACGCGCTCGTCGAGGCGCTCCGGTCGCTGATCGACGATCCCGCTCTGCGCCGCCGCCTCGGCACGAGCGGGCGGCAGCGCGTGACCGCCCGATACGACCTGGCGGCCAACGTCGAGATCCTGGCCGAGACGTTCAGGACGAGGGTGGCACCCGACCGGCGTTGAGCGGCATGGAAGGGTGCGGGAGTGGACTCGGCGCCACACCGCTTCTCCCCATCGGTGCCGGGGATGCAGGCCACTCGCTAAACTGCGCCGGCCATCGAGACAGCACCATGACCCCCCCCACCGCGCCACGTCGACCGACGGCCATCACCGTTCACGGGGCCTCCCGCGTGCTCGAGATCGGGTTCGACGACGACCGGACCTTTCGCATCCCGTTCGAGCTGATGCGCGTCTACTCGCCCTCGGCCGAGGTCCAGGGCCATGGCCCGGGACAGGAGGTGCTGCAGACCGGCAAGCGAGACGTCGACGTGAAGGCGCTCGAGCCGGTCGGCAACTACGCCGTCCTGCCGCGCTTCTCCGACGGCCACGAGACCGGCATCTTTTCGTGGGACTACCTCTACTTCCTCGGCTCGACGCAGGACGACCTGTGGCGAAAGTACGAGGAGCGGCTCGCCAAGGCGGGCGCCAGCCGCGACATCGCGACGCCGTCGGCCGCGGCGCCGGCCGGGTCGTGCGGCCACTCGCATTGAGCCGGCCCGGGCGATGAGCGAGACCCACTTCGGCTTTCGCAGCGTCGACGAGAACGCGAAGGCCGGCGCCGTGCGTGGCGTCTTCGATTCGGTCGCGCCCAGGTACGACGTCATGAACGACCTGATGTCGCTCGGCCTGCACCGCGTCTGGAAGGCGTACGCGGTGGCCGTCGCCGGTGTGCGCCCCGGCGACAAGGTGCTCGACATCGCGGGTGGCACGGGCGACCTGGCACGCGCCTTCGTCAAGCCGGCAGGCGAGTCGGGCACGGTCGTCCTCACCGACATCAACGAGGCGATGCTGAAGCAGGGCCGCGACCGGCTCCTCGACGAAGGCATCGTCGTGCCGACGATCCTGTGCGACGCCGAGGCGCTGCCGTTCGCGACCGGCAGCTTCGACCTCGTGAGCGTCGCCTTCGGCCTGCGCAACATGACCCACAAGGAGAAGGCGCTCGCCGAGATGGCGCGCGTGCTGCGCGTCGGCGGACGCCTTCTCGTGCTCGAGTTCTCGAAGGTGGCCGCGCCGCTGTCGAGAGCCTACGACTGGTACTCGTTCAAGATCTTGCCGAGGATCGGCGCGTGGGTGGCCGGCGATGGTGAAAGCTACCGCTATCTCGCCGAATCGATCCGCGTCCATCCCGACCAGGAAGCGCTCAAGGCGATGATGAAGAGCGCCGGCTTCGGCCACGTCGATGTCCACAACCTGAGTGCCGGCGTCGTCGCCCTGCACGTGGGGATCAAGTGCTGACGCTCGTGCGCCCGGATCCGCGCCTGCCGCGCGGCTGGCGCCAGACCGTCTCGCTCGGCCTGGGCGTGCCGCTCCTGCTCGGCAGCGCGCCCGCTGCAGCGGCGGGCACCGGGGGGCTCGTGCTCGGCGGCGTCGCGCCGTGGTTCGGCCTTCTCGCCGCGCTCTGGGCGCTGCTGGCGCCGCGCAAGCCCGCCGACCTGAGCGGCGCAGCGGCGTTCGCAACCTTCGGAGCGATCGTCCTGATGAGCACGATCTGGACCTGGCGCCGGCAGCGCGCACGACGCGAGGCCGCGTCTCGCGTTCGCCCGGCTGGACCGTTGATGTCGCGTCGCGGCGCCGACGGCGCCCTCGCCGGATCAGCGCCTGCCGGTCTCGATGGCGCCGAGGTGCTCGAGGTCGCGCGCTCGCGCTTCCTTCGCCTGCAGGCGGCCTGGGACGCCGGCGACGTGCAGGCGCTCGGCCACCTCACGACGCCCGACATGCTGCGCGAGCTGCTGCCGATGCTCACCGCGCGCGTCGCCGGGGCCAGCCGCACCGACGTCATCACCCTGCACGCCGAACTCGTCGGTCTCGAGGAGCTCGGCGCGGCCTACCTCGCGAGCGTCGAGTTCTCCGGGCTCATCCGCGAGTCGGTCGAGCAGGGCGCCGTGCCGTTTCGCGAGCTGTGGATGCTCGCCTGCGAGAAGGACGGCTCGCCGTCCTGGCGCCTCGCGCGCCAGCAGGCGCTCTTCTAGACAGCGCTCAACCCGCGAACCCGTTCGGGTTCGCGGTCTGCCACCGCCAGGTGTCGGCGCACATCGCATCGAGGTCTCGCTTCGCCTTCCAGCCGATAAGGCGCTCGGCGAGAGCCACGTCGGCATAGCAGGCGGCAATGTCGCCGGGACGACGCGGTGCGATGTCGTAGGGCACCGGCCGGCCGCTCGCGCGCTCGAAGGCGTGGACCAGCTCGAGGACGCTGCTGCCGCGGCCCGTGCCCAGGTTGACCGTGAGCGAGCCGGCACCGCCGAGCAGGTGGCGCAGCGCGGCGACGTGCCCTTCGGCGAGATCGACGACGTGCAGGTAGTCGCGCACGCCGGTGCCGTCGGCGGTCGGATAGTCGTCGCCGAAGACCTGCAGGCGCGCCCGCTTGCCGACGGCGACCTGGGCGACGTAGGGCATCAGGTTGTTCGGCGTGCCGCGCGGGTCCTCGCCGATCGTTCCGCTCTCGTGCGCGCCCACCGGGTTGAAGTAGCGCAGGAGGGCGATGCGCCACGCCGGGTCGGAGCGCTCCAGGTCGCGCAGCAGGTTCTCGCTCACCAGCTTGGTCGCACCGTAGGGACTCGTCGACGAGAGCGGCGCCGTCTCGAGGATCGGCAGCTGCTGCGGATCGCCGTAGACCGTCGCGCTCGAGCTGAAGACCAGGGTCTTGCAGCCGTGATCACGCATCGCCTCGGCCAGTGCGACCAGGCCGCCGACGTTGACCCCGTAGTAGAGGAGCGGCTCGGCGACGCTCTCGCCGACCGCCTTCTTCGCCGCGAA
>JBDTJD010000059.1:0-6079 GCA_039935975.1 Caldimonas sp. | reverse complement strand
CGCCGCGCCCGCCCCGAGCCAGGGACCGCGCGAGCCGATGATCAGCCCGCTGGTCGCACGAAAGCCGCTGGCCGGCCCATTGGACGCTTCCCTGACGCCGAAGAGGTAGAGATCGCCCAGCACGTTGATGCTGCCGACCTGCAGTCCGCTGCGTTCCGCCGGTGCCAGCGCTGCACGCCAGGCCGGTGCGCGGGAGCCGTAGCCGATCCGGATCTGCAGTTGCGCCCACGGGCCGCGATCCGTGTCGGTCGCGAGGCCTTCGCCGGCAGCCCAGGCGGCGGCCGGAGGCAGCAGAAAGGCTGCCGCCGAAGCAATCCAGAGCACGATTCGCATGGGACCTCCTCGACTCGACCGGGGCACGAACGAGGTCGTGATGCAACCTCGATTCATCCTACGACTTCGCGTGCGGCGGCGTGTTGGGTTCGCGCCGCAGGACGGGGGGATTTGCCTCGGAACGGCGCAATTTCACGGGGAAAAGTCCGGCTTTGCGACGACCCGTCAGCGATGTGACAGGGCGTTATTTCGTCGTCGCGGGGCGACGTCCGCCGGTCGCCCGTTCATGCCCCGCGAGGTCGCGTCGCGTTGTCACCGCGCCGAGGCCGGCCAGGACAAGGAGGGTCCGGACCGCTTCGCCCTGCCCGAACCCATGCTCGAGCAGGAGCCAGCCGCCGTCGGCGAGGCGGTCGCTCGCCGAGCCTGCGATCGCCGTCAGCGCGTCGAGTCCGTCGCGGCCGGAGGCGAGCGCTTCGATCGGCTCGTGGCGAAGCGCCGCGAGATGCGAATCGTCGGCACCGATGTAGGGTGGATTGGCGACGATCAGATCGAAGCGGCGTCTGCCCAAGGCCCCGAACCACGAGGACGCGACGAGTTCGACGTCGAGGCCGAGCCGGGCAGCGTTGGCGCCGGCAACGTCGAGCGCGACGAGGCTCATGTCGACGGCGGTGACCTGCACCTGCGGGAAACGGTGCTTGATCGCGAGTGCGATGGCGCCGCTGCCGGTGCCCAGGTCGAGCACCGTCGCCTCGGCTGCGCACTCGCCGAGCCGCTCGGCGGCCCAGTCGACGAGCAGCTCGGTCTCCGGTCGCGGGACGAGGACGCCGGGGCGAACCTCGAACATCAGGCCGCAGAACTCCTTCTCGCCGAGCAGGTAGGCGACCGGCTCGCCCGCGGCGCGACGGGCCAGCCAGCCGGACCACCGGGCGACCTCGTTCTCAGAAAGGACGCGCTCGTCGTTCGCGATCAGGCCGGTGCGTGTCGTCACGAGCACGCGCGCCAGCAGGAGCTGCGCGTCGAGCGACGCCACGCCGAGCGCGCGGGCCCGGGCGAGCGCCTCGGCACTGGTCACGCCTCGCCGCCGCTCTCGAGCGCGGCGAGCTGCTCGGCGGCCTGCGCGGCCTGCAGCGCCGCGATCAGCTCGGCGAGATCGCCGTCGAGGATCGCCTGCAGCTTGTAGAGCGTGAGGCCGATGCGGTGATCGGTGAGCCGGCCCTGGGGAAAGTTGTAGGTGCGGATGCGGTCGCTCCGGTCGCCGCTGCCGATGAGCCCCTTTCTCGTCGCCGCTTCCTTCGCGGCGCGCTCGGATCGATCCTTGTCACGCAGGCGCGCGGTCAGCACGGCGAGCGCCTTGGCCTTGTTGCGATGCTGCGAGCGGTCGTCCTGGCATTCGGCGACGATGCCGGTCGGCAGGTGCGTGATGCGGATCGCGCTGTCGGTCTTGTTGACGTGCTGGCCGCCGGCGCCGCTGGCGCGGAAGGTGTCGATGCGCAGCTCCGAGGGGTCGAGCGTCACCTCCTCGGCCTCGTCGGCCTCGGGCATCACCGCGACCGTGCAGGCGCTGGTGTGGATGCGGCCCTGCGTCTCGGTCTGCGGTACGCGCTGGACGCGGTGCCCGCCCGACTCGAACTTGAGTGCCGCGTAGACGTCGTCGCCCTCGACGCGCACGACGAGCTCCTTGTAGCCGCCAAGGTCGCTCAGGCTCTCCGACAGAACCTCGGTCTTCCAGCGGCGGCGTTCGGCGAAACGCAGGTACATGCGGGCGAGATCGGCGGCGAAGAGCGCCGACTCGTCACCGCCGGTGCCGGCACGGATCTCGAGGAAGACATTGCGCTCGTCGTCCGGGTCGTGCGGCAGGAGGGCCGTCTGCACCTCGGCCAGGAGCCGCGTCAGGTCGGCGGCAGCGGCGTCCGCCTCCTCGCGCGCCATCTCGGCCATGGCATCGTCGCCGGCCGACTCGCCGAGCAGCTCGCGCGCGCTCGCCAGGTCTCGCTCGCGCTCCTCGTAGCGGCGATACAGGCCGACGAGCGTCGTCGCCTCGGCGTGCTCGCGGCCGAGCTCGCGATAGCGCTTCATGTCGGCGGCGATGCTGCCGTCGGCGAGCATGGCGTCGAGCTCGCCCAGGCGAAAGGCAAGACGCTCGAACTGCTGGCGGAGGGAAGGCTTCATCGGAGGGAGTCAGGATCGGGGGTTGCCGGGTCGACGGACTGCAACGGCGGCCACGACGCGCCGCCGGAGTCGCCGGCGCGACGCTAACGCTTGTCGTCGCCCAGGCGGCGACCGCTCGTGCGCAGGAACAGGCGCGACACGGTCTGGGCGAGACGCGTTCGCTCGGCGCCGTCGGCGGCATTGAGTTCGGCGAGCGTGCCGTGCAGGAGCTTTTGCGTCAGGCCGCGCGAGAGCGCTTCGAGAACCGCGTCGACATCGGCGCCGCCGGCGAGCAGCCGCTTCGCCCGGGCCATCTCGATCGCGCGCCAGTCGTCGGCCTGGGCATGGAGAGCCTGGATCAGCGGCACGGAGCCGCGCCGGCCGAGCCACTGCACGAAGCTCTGCACGCCGGTCTCGATGATGGCCTCGGCCTGCGCGACGGCCGCCTCGCGCTTCTCGCCGCCCATCTGGACGAGCGCGGAGAGGTCGTCGAGCGTGTAGAGATAGACGTCGGACAGGCGCGCCACCTCCGGCTCGATGTCGCGCGGCACGGCGAGGTCAACCATGAACATCGGCCGGTGGCGGCGCGCCTTCAGGGCGCGCTCGACAGCACCAAGGCCGATGATCGGCAGGAGGCTCGCCGTGCATGAGACGACGATGTCGAACTCGGCGAGCCGCGCCGGCAGATCGGCAAGCGGGAAGGTCGCCGCCGAGAAGCGCGCGCCGAGCTCCTCAGCCCGGGCCGCGCCGCGATTGGCGACGGCCAGCAGCTTCGGATTGCGCGCCGCGAAGTGGGTCGCGGCGAGCTCGATCATCTCGCCGGCGCCGACGAAAAGCACCTGGGTCTGGCCCATGTCCTCGAAGAGCCGGGCTGCCAGGCGCACTGCGGCGGCGGCCATGCTGATCGAATGGGCGCCGATCTCGGTCGAAGTGCGCACTTCCTTGGCAACCGAGAACGAGCGTTGGAACATCTGCTGCAGCGTCGTGCCGAGCGTGCCGGCGCTGCCTGCCTCGCGAACCGCCTCCTTGAGCTGGCCGAGGATCTGCGGCTCGCCGAGGACCATCGAGTCGAGGCCGCTGGCGACCCGAAAGGCATGGCGTGCTGCCGACGGACCCTCGAGCACGTACGAATGCGAGCGCAGCGTCGCCGGGGCGACGTTGCCCAGGCGGGCGAGCCACTCGACAGCCGGTTCGACCGCCGCCACATCGGCGCCGACATAGACCTCGGTGCGGTTGCAGGTCGAGACGATCGCCACTTCCTCGATCCGCTCGAGGCGCGACCGGAACGCCTGCAGCGTCGTGGTCAGCTGTTGCGGCGCGAGCGTGAACCGGCCGCGCAGATCGAGCGGCGCGGTCGTGTGGTTGATGCCCAGCGCGAAGACGCTCATTGCCGGATTATAAAATTCGGGCCCGGCTTCGGGGTGGACGGCGTAACACGGTGTTTCGCGCGCACCCTCCCGCATCACCGAACCCACCCGTCCCGCCCGTGCCGCCGATCGACGCCTTCTGGCACCTGATGAACTTTTGCGCGCCGGCGCTCGGGCTTGGCTTCTTTTCGGCGGCGCTCTCCCGGCTGATCTGGCGTCGCGAGCTGCGCCACCGACGGTTCCTGTCGCTCTGGGCCGCCGCCAGCGCGGCGGCGATGCTGGCGCAGGCCGGCGGACTCGTCGCGTTCGAGCGTGACGGCCGGATGGCGACGTATGCAGCGATGGTCGTGGCCTGTGCCGCGGCGATCGCGTGGGTCGGGTTTCGCGCCGCGAAGCGCTAGACGACCAGCTCGCCTCGCAACGAGTGGCCGCGGACCTCGGTGATCCGCGCGTCGACGAAGCGGCCGACCAGGTCGCCCTCGGCGGCGAAGTTCACGACGCGGTTGCATTCGGTCCGGCCCATCCACTCGCCGGCGTCCTTGCGCGACGCGCCTTCGACCAGGAGTCGGCGCACGGTGCCGACGCGCGAGTCGCTGATCGCATCGCCCTGCGTCTCGATCAGGGCCTGCAGGCGCTGCAGGCGGCCTTGCTTGACCTCCACCGGCGTGTCGTCGGAAAGGGAAGCCGCCGGCGTTCCCGGCCGCGGGCTGTAGAGAAAGCTGAAGCTGTAGTCGAAGCCGACGTCGCGCACCAGCGTCATCGTGCGCTCGAAGTCGTCGTCGCTCTCGCCCGGGAAGCCGACGATGAAGTCGCTCGAGATCGCGATCCCGGGCCGGACGCCGCGCAGCTTTTTCACCGTGCTCTTGAACTCGAGCGCCGTGTAGCCTCGCTTCATCGCGGCGAGGACGCGATCGCTGCCATGCTGTACAGGCAGGTGGACGTGGTCGACGAGCTTGGGCGTGAGCGCATAGGCATCGACCAGTCGTTGCGTGAATTCCTTCGGGTGGCTCGTCGTGTAGCGGATGCGCTCGATGCCCGGAAGCTCGGCGACGTATTCGACGAGGGTCGCGAAGTCGGCGATCTCGGCCGATGCGCCCATCGCGCCGCGATAGGCATTGACGTTCTGACCGAGCAGCGTCACCTCGCGCACGCCCTGGTCGGCAAGTCCCGCGACCTCGACCAGCACGTCATCGAACGGGCGCGACACCTCCTCGCCGCGCGTGTAGGGCACGACGCAGTACGAGCAGTACTTCGAGCAGCCTTCCATGATCGAGACGAAGGCAGTCGCACCGTCGACGCGCGCCGGCGGCAGGTGGTCGAACTTCTCGATCTCGGGAAAGCTGATGTCGACCTGCGCCCGGCCTTCGCTGCGCCGCCGGGCGAGCAGGTTGGGCAGCCGATGCAGCGTCTGCGGCCCGAAGACGATGTCGACGTAGGGCGCCCGCGCCACGATCGCCGCGCCTTCCTGGCTGGCGACGCAGCCGCCGACACCGATCAGCGCGCCGCGCGCCTTCAGGTGCTTGACGCGGCCGAGGTCGCTGAAGACCTTCTCCTGCGCCTTTTCGCGCACCGAGCAGGTGTTGAAGAGGATCAGGTCGGCTTCCTCGACATCGGCCGTTGTCTCGTAGCCGTCGGCGGCATGGAGAACGTCGGCCATCTTGTCGGAATCGTAGACGTTCATCTGGCAGCCGAAGGTCTTGATGAAGACCTTCGGCTTCGTTCCTGCCGGAACGCTCATGGCCTCGACCAGGTCTGCGCGGCCGGATCGAAGGTCCATGCCGCCGCCTGCTCGCGCGTCGTCGGCCAGGGTCGCACGGCGGCTTCCGCGGGACGCAGGATCCACACGTCCTTGACGAGACCCGACAGGTCGATCGTGTAGTTGACGAGGTAGCGCCCGCCGATGACGGCGCTCGGCACCAGCATCATGTTGTTCATGTCGCGGATCCGCGCGCCAGGCGATAGCCGTCCGACATTGCCGTTGAGCGTGATCTCGGGGGCTTCGCCGATGACGATCGCGCCACGCAGGGCGTTCTGCGGGAAGTTGCGCTGCACCTGCGCCTGGGCAGGAGCGACGAGGCAGGCGACGGCCGTGAGGGCGATGGCGAGGCGAAGCATGGCGGGTCCGACGGGGGCCGCGAAGGCGGCGGGAGACGTCGCGGCGGGACTGTCGACGGCAATCTGGTGGCGCTTCAGGGACTCGAACCCCGGACCTGCGGATTATGATTCCGTCGCTCTAACCAACTGAGCTAAAGCGCCTGAGCCCACGAGTATAGCGAGGCGTTTTCCACGCG
>JBDTJD010000058.1:0-3629 GCA_039935975.1 Caldimonas sp. | reverse complement strand
AAGTTCGGGCGCGACATGCAGCGCGCGGCACTCGGCTACTCGACCCAGGAGATCGAGTTCCAGATCGAGGCCTATCTGCGCCACCAGGGCGACAAGTTCAGCGAGTACTTCGACGCCAACACCTATCTGCTCATCACCCGGGCGCTCGATTACTTCGACCCGGCCCGCGCCCACGGCGGCGACCTCACCGCGACCTTCGCCGCCGCGCGCTGCCGATTCCAGCTCGTCAGCTTCACGACCGACTGGCGCTTCGCTCCGGCGCGCTCGCGCGAGATCGTCAAGGCGCTGGTCGACAACCGCGTCGACGTCAGCTATGCCGAGATCGACGCGCCGCACGGCCACGATGCCTTCCTGCTCGACGATCCGCGCTACCACGGCGTGTTGCGCGCCTGCTTCGCGAACCTTGCGAAGGAGATCGGATGAGCGATCGCAAGGACATCGAGCTCATCGCCGGGCTCGTGCCGCGCGGCGCGCGCGTGCTCGACCTCGGCTGCGGCAACGGCGAGCTGCTCGCGCTCCTCTCGCGCGAGCGCGGCTGCAGCGGCTACGGCATCGAGCTCGACGACGCCAACGTGCTTGCCTGCCACGAGCGTGGCGTCAACGTGATCCAGCTCAACCTCGAGGAAGGACTGGCGCTCTTCGACGACAGAAGCTTCGACGTCGTCCTCCAGCTCGACACGCTGCAGCACCTGAGGAACACCGAGAAGATGCTGCGCGAGACGGCGCGGGTCGGCCGGATCGGCATCGTCAGCTTCCCGAACTTCGCGCACTGGCCGAACCGCCTGCGCGTGGCCACCGGCCGCATGCCGGTGACGCGCGTCCTGCCTTACGAGTGGTACGACACGCCCAACATCCGCGTCGGCACCTTCGCCGACCTCGAGGTGCTGGCGCGAAAGGACGGCCTGACCATCCTCGATGCCTTCGGGATCCAGGCCGGCCGTGTCGTGCGCTCGTTCCCGAACCTGCTCGCGAGCGTCGCGGTCTTCAAGTTCGAGCGCGCCTGAACCCGAGGGAAGTCGAGCCGTCGCACCGTGACTGCGCCAGTGCATCATCCGCGCCAACGTGGACACGCCGACGACCTTTCCCGCCAACACGCAAGCAGCCGGCGACCCCGCGGCGATCTTCGGCTGCCCGCCCGGTGGCTGGCGTCTGCGCCTTTACCGCGTCATCTTCGAGACCGACACGCCCGCCGGACGCCGCTTCGACCTCGTCCTGATCTGGCTCATCCTGGCCAGCGTCGGCGTCGTCATGCTCGACAGCTTCGAGACCATGCATGCGCGCTGGGGACCGGCGCTGGAAGCGCTCGAATGGTTCTTCACGATCGTGTTCACCCTGGAGTACATCGCCCGTCTGTCGTGCGTGGAGCGGCCGCTGCGTTACGCGCGCAGCGGCTTCGGGATCATCGACGTGCTCGCCGTGTTCCCGACCTGGGCGGCGCTCTTCTTCCCGGGCCTGCACGCGCTCATCGACGTGCGCCTGCTCCGGCTTCTGCGCCTGTTCCGGATCCTGAAGCTGACGGAGTACGTCGAGGAGTACGGCGCCCTCGGTCGCGCCCTGATGGCGAGCCGGCGCAAGATCCTCGTCTTCCTCAGCTTCGTGCTGCTCGTCGTCGTCATCATCGGAACCCTCATGTACGTGGTCGAGGGGCCGCAGAACGGCTTCGACAACGTGCCGGTCTCGGTCTACTGGGCGATCTCGACGATGACCACGGTCGGTTTCGGCGACATCACGCCGAAGACCGGTCTCGGTCGGTTCATCGCCTCGGTGATCATGCTGATCGGCTGGGGCACGCTTGCCGTGCCGACCGGCATCGTCAGCGCGGAATTCACGGCCTTGCGGTTTCGCGGCGGCCTTGCGGCGGGTCGCGTCTGCGCCGCCTGCGGCAGCGCCGGCCATGAGCCGCCGGCGCGCTTCTGCCGCGACTGCGGCACGCCCTTGGCGTCGGCCGAGCACTGAGCCGCAGCGCGGCGCCTCGCTCCGTGCTCCCGGGCGAGTGCGCTTGCGCGTCGGTCGCGCACCTCGGCTATTCTTCGCAGCTTTCGCCCGACGGAGCCTGCCATGACATCGATCCGCTTCCTGCGCCGCCTGCTCGTCGCGCTGATCGTGCCCGGCCTATTCGTCGCGGTTGCGCACGCCGCCGCGCCCCAGCAGAAGACGCAGGCGCCGGGTTACTACCGGATGATGCTGGGCGACTTCGAGATCACCGCGCTCAGCGACGGCACGGTCGACCTCAAGCCGAAGGAGCTGCTCACCAACACCACGCCGACGCATGTCGGCAAGATGCTGGCGCGCTCTTTCGAGCCCGAGGCGGTGCCGACGTCGGTGAACGCCTTCCTGATCAACACCGGCGACAAGCTCATCCTCGTCGACACCGGGGCGGCCAAGCTGTTCGGCCCGACCCTCGGCAACCTGCTCGCGAACCTCGCGGCGTCGGGCTACAAGCCGGAGCAGGTCGATGCCGTCCTTCTCACCCACATGCACCCGGATCACGTCGGCGGCCTGATGGCCGACGGCAAGATCGCGTTTCCCAACGCCACCGTTCATGCCGACCAGCGCGACGCCGCCTTCTGGCTCAGCACCGCCGAGCTCGACAAGGCGCCGGCGGCGATGAAGGGCTTCTTCCAGGGCGCGGCCGCTTCGCTCAATCCCTATGTCGCGGCCGGCAAGCTCAAGACCTTCGACGGCGCCACCGAGCTCTTCCCCGGCATCCGCGCCGTTGCCGCGCCGGGCCACACGCCCGGCCACACGACGTACGTGATCGAGTCGAAGGGCGAGAAGCTCGTTCTCTGGGGCGACCTGATGCACGTCGCAGCGGTGCAGTTTCCCGAGCCGGCAGTGACGATCGCCTTCGACACCGATTCGCCCGCCGCGGCACGTCAGCGTGCCAAGGCCTACGCCGACGCGGCGAAGGGCCGCTACCTCGTCGCCGGCGCGCACCTGCCTTTCCCGGGAATCGGCCACCTGCGCACCGATGGCAAGGGTTATGCATGGGTGCCGGTCGACTACAACACGGTGCGTTGAGATGATGGAGAAGACCGGAGGGGCCGCCCTCGCGCTGGTGCTGGCCCTCGTGCTCGCGGCGTGCGGTCAGAAGAGCGACGGTGCGGCCGGCGGTGGCAAGGCGCCCGGCGGCGACGCGCCGCCCGCGGAAGTGGGCGTCGTCACGGTGCAGCTGCGGCCGGTCGGCATCGTCACGGAACTGCCCGGCCGACTCGAGGCCTCACGCGTGGCCCAGGTGCGCGCCCGCGCTGCCGGCATCCTGCTGAAGCGCCTCTTCACGGAAGGCAGCGATGTCAAGGCCGGCCAGGTGCTCTTCAAGATCGACGCGGCCGCCTACCAGAGCGTCGTCGCCGGCGCGCAGGCGGCGCTCGCCCGGGCCGAGGCGAACCTGACGCAGGCGACGGCGCAGGCCGACCGCTACAAGCCGCTGCTCGAGGCCAACGCCATCAGCAAGCAGGACTACATCAATGCGGTCGCGTCGCAGAAGACCGCGCAGGCCGATGTCGCCGCCGCGAAGGCGACGCTGCAGAGCGGCCAGATCAGCCTCGGCTACGCGACGGTGACGGCGCCGATCTCGGGGCGGATCGGGCGCGCGCTCGTCACCGAGGGTGCGCTTGTCGGCCAGGGCG
>JBDTJD010000057.1:0-4137 GCA_039935975.1 Caldimonas sp. | reverse complement strand
TCGTTGATGTCGGTGGCGATCACGCGCGCGCCTTCACGCACGTAGGCCTCGGCGACGGCGCGGCCGATGCCCTGGCCGGCGGCGGTGATGAAGGCGGTCTTGCCTGCGAGGCGATCGGTCATGGCGTTCGGTCGGTCGGTGGATGATGCGGTGCGCGACGAAGGCCTCGACCCGGGCGTAAAGAATAGTTTCGGCCGAGTTGCCCCGTCAACACCGGGTTTGCCCCGCGCGCGGCGCACACGAGGGAAGGCACGGCGCGGGCTACTTTACGTTCACGAGGGCCTCGGCCGGCAGGCGAACGGGCCCGGTCGCCGTCGAGCGCACGACTTGGTAGCCTTCGCGCCAGAACGAACGAGAACGAAGTACGCGCATGGAACCACCTTCGAACGCTCCGCGCGCACCGTCGCCGCCCGCGCCGCCGCCACGGCCGCCGATCAGCGCCGGGCGGCGCGGGCTCGGCGCGGCGATCGCGTTGGCGGCGCTCGTCGCGCTCGGCGTGCTCGCCTGGTGGCTCACGCATCGGCCCGCCGAGCGGCCTGCCGGTAGCTTCGCGGCGGCGCCCGCGTCGGACGCCTCCGGCGCGGGCGCACGCGCGCCGTCCGGCGGTCGCGGACCTGCGGGCCCCGGAGGGCCGGGCGGCCGGGGCGCGGCGCCGAGCACGGTGGGCGTGGCCACCGCCACCGAGGCCAACCTGCCGGTGCTGCTCGATGCGCTCGGCACCGTCACGCCGGTCGTCACCGTGACGGTCCGCCCGCAGGTTTCGGGCGTGATCACCGGCGTGCTCTTCGGCGAAGGGCAGATCGTGAAGAAGGGCCAGCTCCTCGTCACGATCGATCCGCGACCGTTCGAGATCGCGCTGCAGCAGGCGATCGGGGCGCGCCAGCGCGACGAGGCCCAGCTCGAGAGTGCCAAGGTCCAGCTCGGCCGCTACCAGACGCTGCTCGGCCAGGACTCGATCGCGCGTCAGGACGTCGACACGCAGGCGGCGCTGGCCAAGCAGCTCGAAGGCACGCTCGTCATCGACCGCGCCAACGAGAACACGGCCCGGCTCAACCTGGGCTACGCCCGGATCGTCGCGCCGATCGCCGGCCGCGTCGGCCTGCGCACCATCGACAGCGGCAACTACATCGGCGCGGGCGACTCGACCGGCGTCGCCGTGATCACCCAGCTCGCGCCGATCGACGTCGAATTCGCCGTGCCGCAGGACCGCGTGCCCGAGATCGAGACGAGCGTGCGCTCCGGCGCCCGGCTTGCCGTCACGGCCTTCGATCGCACCCGCACGAAAAAGCTCGCCGACGGCGTCTTCAGCGCTCTCGACAACCAGGTCGACACGCAGACCGGCACGGTCAAGGCCAAGGGCCGCTTCGCCAATTCGGACTCGGCGCTGTTCCCGAACCAGTTCGTCAACGTGAGGCTGCTCCTGCGCTCGATCGACAACGCGATCGTCGTGCCCGTGACGGCGATCCGCCACGGACCGAACGGCGACTTCGTCTACGTGATCGGCGACGACAACACGGTCACGGTCCGCGCCGTCGAGCGCGGCATCGCCACCAGCGACGTCATCGCCGTCACCCGCGGACTCGCCGTGGGCGAGCGCGTCGTCACCGAGGGCGGCGACCGCCTGAAGGAGGGCGCCAGGGTCCAGCTCGCGAGCGATCGGGCGGCGTCGAGCGCGATCGCCGGCCGGCGCGGCGCATCGGGCGCCGCGGGCGCGGCTTCGGGCGGCCGGCAGCGGCGCCAGCGCTCGGGCGGCGATGGCGGCTGACGTGCTCCCGTCGGCGCGTCGAAGGAGCGGGGACCCGTGGCGATGAGCCCGTCGCGGCCCTTCATCCTGCGGCCGGTGGCGACGTCGCTGCTGATGGTGGCGATCGTCCTCGCCGGCCTCGTCGGCTTCAAGTTCCTGCCGCTCTCGGCGCTGCCGCAGGTCGACTATCCGACGATCCAGGTGCAGACGCTCTATCCCGGCGCGAGCCCCGAGGTGATGAGCCACACGGTGACCGCGCCGCTCGAGCGCCAGTTCGGCCAGATGGCCGGCCTCGACCGCATGAGCTCGACGAGCGCGGCGGGCGCTTCGATCATCACGCTGCAGTTCACGCTCGGCCAGCGGCTCGACGTCGCCGAGCAGGAGGTGCAGGCGGCGATCAACGCGGGGGGCTCGCTGCTCCCCGCCGACCTGCCCGCGCCACCTGTCTACGCCAAGGTGAACCCGGCCGATGCGCCGGTGCTGACGCTGGCGATCAGCTCCGAGACGGTGCCGCTCACCGAGGTGCAGAACCTGGTCAGCACGCGGCTCGCGCAGAAGATCAGCCAGGTGTCGGGCGTCGGCCTCGTTTCACTGGCCGGCGGCCAGCGCCCGGCTGTCCGGATCCAGGCCGACACGCAGGCGCTGGCGTCGTACGGGATCGGCATCGACACCCTGCGCACGGCGATCGCGGCGGCCAACGCGAACAGCGCCAAGGGCAGCTTCGACGGGCCGAAGCGCTCGTACTCGATCAACGCCAACGACCAGCTGCTGACCGCAGACGACTACAAGAAGCTGATCGTCGCCTACAAGAACAACGCGCCCGTGCGCCTCGTCGACGTCGCGCGCGTCGTCGAAAGCGCGGAAAACACGCGCCTGGGTGCCTGGGCGGGCAAGGCCGGCGAGCTCCGGCCGGCAATCATCCTCAATGTCCAGCGCCAGCCGGGGGCCAACGTGATCGCGACCGTCGACGCGATCAAGAAGCAGCTTCCCGCCCTGCAGGCCTCGCTGCCGGCGAACCTGCGCGTCGAGGTGCTTGCCGATCGCACCACCGGCATCCGAGCGTCGGTCGAGCACGTCGAGATCGAGCTGGTGCTCGCCGTCGTGATGGTGGTGCTCGTGATCTTCGCCTTCCTCGGCAGCCTGCGCGCGACCGTGATCGCGAGCCTGGCCGTGCCGATCTCGCTCATCGGCAGCTGCGGCGCCATGTACCTGCTCGGCTACAGCCTGAACAACCTGAGCCTGATGGCGCTCACGATCGCCACGGGATTCGTCGTCGACGACGCGATCGTGATGATCGAGAACATCTCGCGCCACCTCGAGATGGCGCGAGAGGCCGGTAGGCTGCCGAAGAAGGCCGGCCAGGACGTCCAGCCGGGGCCCAACGACCGCGAGGCCCAGGCCGTCGCCAGCCTGCGCCCCGAAATGCTCACCGGCGCCGAGGCCGAAGCGCTGCCCCAGGGCAAACAGCGCCTGGTGATCGAGGCGGCGCTGGCCGGCGCGTCGGAAATCGGCTTCACGATCATCTCGCTCACGGTCTCGCTGATCGCCGTGCTGATCCCGCTGCTCTTCATGAGCGATGTCGTCGGCCGGCTCTTCCGCGAGTTCGCGGTGACCCTCGCGATCACGATCATCATTTCCGCCGTCGTCTCGCTCACGCTCGTGCCGATGATGTCGGCACGCTGGCTCAAGACCCGCGACGAGGAGAAGGAAGCCAGGGCGCACGGCCTCGGCGCGCGCCTGCGCGGCTTCTTCCGGGGCGTCATCGACCGCTACGACAAGGGGCTCACGTGGGTCATCGAGCACGAGCTGCTGACGCTCGGAGTCGCTGTCGCCACGCTCGTGCTCACCGTGCTGCTCTATCTGTTCATTCCGAAGGGCCTCTTCCCGACCCAGGACACGTCGCAGCTGCAGGCCCGCATCGACACTGCCGAGGACGTCTCCTACGACCGCATGGCCGAGCTCCAGCAGGCGACGGCGCGCGCGATCCTGCAAGACGATGCGGTCGAGAACGTCAGCTCGCTCATCGGCGTCGACGCCGCCAACAACACGATGCTGCACACGGGCCGGATGCTGATCGACCTCAAGCCGTCGCACGGCGACCAGGTCGAGGTGATGACGCGCCTGCGCGAGCGGGCGCAGAAGATCGCGGGCGTCACGATCTACCTGCAGCCGACGCAGGATCTGACCATCGATGCGGAATCGGGGCCGACGCAATACCGGGTCTCGATCGAAGGCGCCGACACGGCGACGGTGACGAAGTGGGTCGACGCGCTCGTCGCCGAGATGAGGAAGCGGGAACCGCTGCGCAACGTCGTCAGCGATGCGGGCGCGACCGGCCTGGCGGCCTACATCGACATCGACCGCGACACCGCGGCTCGCCTGGGCGTCACCGC
>JBDTJD010000056.1:0-3202 GCA_039935975.1 Caldimonas sp. | reverse complement strand
AACCTTGCGATGCACCGACAGCGCCTTCAGCCAGGCCTCCTCGGCCCAGCCGTGGGCGAGCTCGTCGTTGGCGATGCGCTCGAGATCGGCCGAGTCGAAAGGCAGCAGCATCTCGTCGCGCAGCATCTGTTCGTACGCCGCCTTGCCGATCGCATGGTTGTCCGGCCACGACGCGACGTGCGCGTCGAGGAACGCCCGAGTCTCGGCAATGGTCGCCAGCGTGGCGTCGCGCGCAGCGACGAAGCGCGCCAGCACGGCCGGCCGGTTGGCGTTCTGCGCCGTCGCCGCCGCCGTCAAGGCATCGCCGATGAACTCCGGTGCGCCACCGAGCTGCTGGTTGCCGACGGTGGCGAAGAGGCGCCCCGGCCGGGTCGCGAGCCGCTGGCCGGCGACGATGTACGCCGGCGCCTGCTCGAGGCGGGCGACGATGTCGTCCCAGCCACGCTCGACGTCGCCTTGCGTCGCGCCATCGCGGCCGGCGACCGGCAGGTGCAGGAACTGGCCGAAGAGCGCGTCGACGATGCGCAGCGCCGGGCCCGCGAAGTCCTTGCGATCGCTCTCGCGCACGACGAGCTCGTTGAGGCGCGAATCGAACTCGGCGCGCAGCAGGCGCACGTCGCCGGCCTCGGCGAGGGTCGCGCCCGCGCCGGCGTCGTGCCCGATCTTCTCGGCCTCGGCCTTCCAGCCTCGCAGGAGAACGATGCGGGCGGCGCGCGCGGCCTCGCTCGGGATCGCGAGCTTGCCGTCGAACTCGCGCAGGCCGAGCGCAGTCGCGGCGATCGGATCGTCGGCAGCCGTCGTGGCGATGAAGTCCTGGGCGAGTCGGGTCAGGCGTGCCGCGGTCGGGGTCTGCGCGCTCGCGCCGAGGGCGGCGGCGGCCAGACCGAGACCGAGACAGAAGCGCCGAATGGCGCGGGCGGCGGAACGGGCTCGGTATCGGTCGGGCATGATGGGCTCGTGGCGATACGATCGATCGCCCCGGGAGGAATGATGACCGAACTCGCACGCACGTCGCTCTACCGATTCCTTGCCTGCGGCGCCGCGGCGCTGGCGCTGGCCGGCTGCGGCAAGCAGGAGAGCGCCTCGACGACGACGGCGAGCGCCGCTTCGACCGCGACGGCGGCGCCGCGCGTCTACGTCGTGGGGACCGATGCCGCCTACGCACCCTTCGAGTCGCAGAACGAGAAGGGCGAGATCGTCGGCTTCGACATCGACATCGTCAAAGCCGTTGCGACCCAGGCCGGCATCGAGGTGAAGTTCGTCAACACGCCCTGGGAAGGCATCTTCAACGCCTTGAAACAGGGCGACCGCGACCTGCTCGTCTCGTCGATCACGATCACCGACGAGCGCAAGCAGTCGATGGACTTCTCGGCGCCCTATTTCGACGCGCACCAGCTCATCGCCGTTCGGGCCGACTCCAAGGTCGCCCACTTCGACGACCTGAAGTCGCTCAAGGTCGGCGTGCAGACCGGCACGACCGGCGACGAGGCGATCTCGAAGCTGCAGGGCAAGAACAGCACCGACATCAAGCGCTTCGAGTCGACGCCGCTGGCGCTGAAGGAGCTCGAGACCGGCGGCATCGACGCCGTCGTCGCCGACAACGGCGTCGTCGTCAACTACGTGAAGAACAACAGCGGCAACCGGTTCAAGACCGTCGACGACCCGGCCTTCGTTCCCGAGCACTACGGCATCGCGGTGAAGAAGGGCGATGCCGCCCTGCTCGCCAAGCTCGACCAGGGGCTCGCCGCGATCCGCGCCGACGGCACCTACGAGCGCATCTACACGACCTATCTCGGTGCGCCCGCTGGCGCCGGACACGCCGCGAGCGGCGCCGCCTCCGCGCCGGCGAAGTAGGCTGCCCGGGGAGGCATCGTGGGTTGGCCGGACCTGCGGTGGAACATCCTCGTCGGCTATGCGCCGCTGTTCGCGCAGGGCCTCTTGATGACGCTCGGCCTGACCGCAGTGGCGCTCACCTGCGGCCTCGCGCTCGGCATCGTCCTGGGGCTCGTCAGCAGCTCGGTCGACAGCCCCCGTCCCGCGTCGCCCGTCGCGGCGGTGCTCTGGCAACTGCTGCGCGTCGTCACACGCGCCTACGTCGGATTTTTCCGCGGCACGCCGCTCTTCGTGCAGATCCTGCTCGTCCACTTCGCCGTCATGCCGATGCTGATCCAGCCCGATGGCGGCCTCCTGATGAGCGGCGAGTCGGCGCGCGAGTTCCGCCAGAACCACGGCGCGTTCTTCTCCGGCGCGCTGGCGCTGACCCTCAACGCCGGCGCCTACATCTCCGAGATCCTGCGCGCCGGCATCCAGAGCATCCACGGCGGCCAGACGCAGGCGGCCTACAGCGTCGGCCTGACGCACGCGCAGTCGATGCGCTACGTCGTCCTGCCGCAGGCGCTGCGCCGGATGGTGCCGGCGCTGGTCAACGAGGCGGTGACGCTGGTGAAGGACTCGTCGCTCGTCTCGGCGATCGGCCTGGCCGAACTCGCGCTCGCGGCGCGCACCGTGGCCGGTGCGTATTCGCGCTACTGGGAGCCTTATCTCTTCATCTCGGCGATCTACCTCGTGATCACGCTGACGCTCTCGTCGCTCGCCAAGCGGCTGGAGGCGCCGGCGCATCTGCGCGGTCGCTGAGCGAACGCGGCGACCCCCGGAGCGCACGCCTCGGCTTTACGATGCGCCATGACCACACGCACCCACCCCCCATTCCGCGCCGACCACGTCGGCAGCTTCCTGCGCCCGAAGCGCCTGCTCGAGGCCCGCGCCGAGCGCGCCGCCGGCGCCATCGGCGCGCAGCAGCTGCGCGACGTCGAGGACGACGCGATCGCCGAGATCGTGAAGTTCCAGGAAGACGTTGGGTTGCGCAGCGTCACCGACGGCGAGTTCCGGCGCACCTATTTCCACATCGACTTCCTGGAACAGCTCGGCGGCGTGAAGACCGACATCCCGGTGACGATCGTCAAGCCCGATGGCACGCAGGAGCTGGCGCCGCCGGTGATGCGCGTCATCGACAAGGTGAGGCACGTCAAGGACATCCAGAAGGCCGACTTCGAATACCTCAAGTCGAAGGTAAGTGCCGGCCACACGCCGAAGGTGACGATCCCGTCGCCGACGATGCTGCACTTTCGCGGCGGGCGCGCCGGCATCAGCCGCGAGCACTATCCCGACCTCGAGCCGTTCTACCAGGACGTCGCCAATGCCT
>JBDTJD010000055.1:0-24822 GCA_039935975.1 Caldimonas sp. | reverse complement strand
GCCTCGACCGCCGGCCGGGTCAGGATGATCCGCTGCACGGCGTTCCTCTCTAGCGCGTCGACAGCGCAGGCGACCGCGAGATACGTCTTGCCGGTGCCGGCCGGGCCGATGCCGAAGCTGATGTCGTGGCCGAGGATGTTCCTCAGGTACGCGACCTGGTTCGGCGTGCGGCCGACGAGGTCGGCGCGGCGCGTGCGCAGGCGCAGGTCGGCCGGTTGGGGCGGGGCTTGTGCGTCGGTCGCTTGTGCGTCGGTCGCCGGATCGCCTGCCGCCGAAGGGTCGGGGCGCGCGCTGTCCTCGCTCATCGCCTCGAGGATCGCGAGCTCGAGGTCTTCGGCGCCGATCGGCCGCGCGGCGCGTCCGTAAAGCTGCTGCAGGAGGGCGACGGCGCGCTCCGCATGACCCTTGGCGCCCTCGATCCGGAACGATTCGTTGCGGCGCTGGATCTTGACGTCGAAGGCCTGGGCGATCGTCTTCAGGTGCTCGTCGAAGCTGCCGGCGAGGTTGGCCAGGCGCCTGTTGTCGGACGGGATGAAGGCGTGGCGAAGGATCACGAGGGCGGATCGAGGCGAGCGGATGCGGATTGTCGCCCGAAGGCGCCGCGATAATCCTCGGCATGATCGGACGACTCGTGGGGACTCTCGCGGAGAAGACGCCGCCCCAGGTGCTCGTCGACGTGGGCGGTGTCGGCTACGAGGTCGACGTGCCGATGAGCAGCTTCTACAACCTGCCCGCGCTCGGCGAGCGCGTCACGCTGCTCACCCATTTCGTGGTGCGCGAGGACGCGCAGATCCTGTTCGGCTTTCTCACGCACCAGGAGCGGGCCACGTTCCGCCTGCTCGTGAAGATCTCGGGCGTCGGTCCGCGCACGGCGCTCTCGATCCTCTCGGGCCTTTCGGTCGAGGAGCTCGCGCGCGCCGTGAGCCTGCAGGAGAGCGGGCGGCTGATCAAGGTGCCGGGCATCGGCAAGAAGACCGCCGAGCGGCTCCTGCTCGAGCTGAAGGGCAAGCTCGGCGACGCCATCGTCGCGCCTTCGAGCGTCGCATCGAGCGCGCAGGCCGACATCCTGCAGGCGCTGATCGCGCTCGGCTACAGCGACCGGGAAGCGTTGGCGACGCTGAAGACGCTGCCAGCCGACGTTGAGGTCGCGGCCGGCATCAAGCTGGCATTGCGCGCCCTCGCGAAGTAGGCGCGCCCGCGGGCTCAGTGCATGTGCATCTCGCCGGCAGCGCCGGCCTTCGGCGCCTGCACGTTCACGGTGACGTCGACGCGGCCGGCGCGCTCGAACTCGAGCGTCATGGGGAAGCTCGCGCCTTCCTTGAGCGGCGCCTTCAGGCCGATCAGCATCAGATGCATGCCCAACCCCGGCTTCATCTGGATCTTGGCCTTGGGGGCCAGTGCGATGCCATCGACCTCGCGCATCCGCATGACGCCCTGCGCGTCGACGCTCATCGTATGCATCTCGACGCGTTCGGCCACGGGCGTGACGGCGCGGATCAGCTTGTCAGGCGCGTTGCCCGTGTTCTCGAGGTTGGCGAAGTAGGCCGCGCCGTTGGTCGTTCCGGGAATCGACGGCGTGGCATAGGGATGGCCGATCTGCAGGCTGCCCACGCTGAAGCCGTGCGCCACGGCGACGGTGGTCACGGTCGCGAGAACGAGCGGCCGCGCGCGCCGGATCGAGGCGAGGAACAAGTGTCGGATCGATGTCATGGATGACTCCTTCAAAGGTCGAACTTCAATTCCGCCGGGTGGCTGCGCTGGGGGTACGGATGGAAGTTCCGACAGGCTTAGTTGGTTGTTCAAGTTGTCGAAGAAGACGACGGCGCTCCACTGGCGCGTGATGCGATGGACGACGGGTACGACGACCGTCGCGAACTGGCTCACGCCCTGGTGCCCGTCGCCCGCGATCTCGGTCTGTTCGGCTGAGGAAGCGAGACCTCGGCCGAAGTCTTGCTCGGCGCTCGGCTCGCCGGTCCACGACACCCGGCGCGAGCCGGGACGGCGAGTTGTCACGAGCCGCATTGTCGCCGCGCGCCGATGCCGGCGCATCGGACCCGGCGTCGATAATGAGCCATGTCGATCCAGACCGACGACTTCGCCACCGGCGGTCGCACCAGCACGGCGGGCACCGCCCAGCGCGTCGTCGACGGCGTCGCGCGTTCGCCCAACGAAGAGGCCATCGAGCGGGCGCTCCGGCCCAAGGGCCTCGCCGAATACGTCGGCCAGGCGAAGGCGAGAGAGCAACTCGAGATCTTCATCGGCGCGGCCCGGATGCGCGGCGAGGCGATGGACCACGTGCTCCTCTTCGGCCCGCCCGGTCTCGGCAAGACGACCCTCTCGCACATCATCGCCGCCGAGCTCGGTGTCAACCTGCGCTCGACCTCGGGCCCGGTGCTCGAGAAGCCCAAGGACCTGGCCGCGATCCTCACCAACCTCGAGAAGAACGACGTTCTCTTCATCGACGAGATCCACCGCCTCTCGCCGGTCGTGGAGGAGATCCTCTATCCGGCGCTCGAGGACTACCAGATCGACATCATGATCGGCGACGGCCCGGCGGCACGCTCGATCAAGCTCGAGCTGCAGCCCTTCACGCTGATCGGCGCGACGACGCGTGCCGGCATGCTCACCAACCCGCTGCGCGACCGCTTCGGCATCGTCGCTCGGCTCGAGTTCTACACCGCCGAGGAGCTCGCCCGGATCGTCCACCGCTCTGCCGGCCTGCTCGATGTGCCGATCGACGGCGAGGGCGGCTTCGAGATCGCACGCCGCTCGCGCGGCACGCCCCGCATCGCCAACCGCCTCCTGCGCCGCGTGCGCGACTACGCGGACATGAAGGGCGACGGCCGGATCACCAAGCCGCTCGCCGACAAGGCGCTGAAGATGCTCGACGTCGACCTGCACGGCCTGGACGTGATGGACCGCAAGCTCCTCGAGGCGGTGATCCACCGCTTCGACGGCGGCCCGGTCGGCCTCGACAACGTCGCCGCCGCGATCGGCGAGGAGCGCGACACGATCGAGGACGTGATCGAGCCCTTCCTCATCCAGCAGGGCTTCCTGCAGCGCACGCCGCGCGGCCGCGTCGCGACGCTGGCGGCGTATCGCCACCTCGGCGTGGCGCCGCCGAAGTCGAGCGGCGGGCTGTTCGAAGGCGGCGCTTGACGCTGGCGATCGCGCGATCGGCGCTCGCAGGAATCACGATCCTGGCCGGCGCGACCGCATCGATTCATGCGATCGCTGCCCCGCCGACCTACCGCGTCGAGGTGCACGCTCTGGCGACGCTGACGCTGACCAGCGCCCAGGCCCGCGCCGGCCACGAGGATGGCCCGGCCACCACGATCGCCGGCGAGTTGCGCCTGCCCTTCGGCGAAGCCAAGCGCCTTCCCGCCGTGCTGATGCTGCATGGTGATGCCGGGGCGCTGGCGGCACAGGTCGTCTGGACCGACGACATGAATGCGCTCGGCATCGCCGTCTTCACGCTCGACAGCTTCTCCGCGCGCGGTGCTGTCGCGACTGGCGCGAGCTTGGCGACGATGCCCGGATCGGTGAGCTCCACGGCCCGGATCGTCGATGCCGAGCGCGCCCTGTCCTTGCTCGGCGCCCATCCGCGCATTGACCCGGCGCGGATCGCGGTGATGGGATTTTCCTCGGGCGGCCGGACAGCGATGCTGCTCGCTCAGACGCGATTCGCGTCACGCTACGGCCGCCCCGGGGTCGGCTTCGCGGCCTATATCGCGCTCTATCCCGACTGCAACGTCCACCTGCGTGACGACACGCGGGTCGAGCCGGGCCCGCAACGCGTCTTCATCGGCGAGGCCGACGTGCTGACCGACGCCGGCGCGTGCACGCGCTATGTCGCGCGGCTGAAGGGCGCCGGCGCCGACGTGGCCATCACCACGTATCCCGGCGCGCACCATGCGTTTGACAGTCGGATGGGGCTCGAGCTCGTCCGCATCCCCGGCGTGCCGATCGCCGCTCGCTGCAACTTGGAGGAGACGACGGTGGGTGCGATCGTCAATGTCGACACCGGCCGCGAGCTGGACGACCAGGACGCGTGCATCACCAAAGGCCTCATCGCCGGATACGACGCCGCCGCCGACGCGGCCGCCAGGGCCGCGGTCAGGGCGCTGCTGGTCGAGCGCTTCGCGCTGACCCCGCCGCGCTGAGCGCGAGCGGCCGGATCAGATCAGGTCTTCGGAGGCGAGCCGCGCATAGCGCACGGCCGACTTGGCGCCGAAGCGCTTGGCGACCTCGGTCGCCTTCGTCGTCTGCTCGTCCTCCGGCACGTAGACGACGACGAAGGCGCAGCCTTCGCTTGCCAGCGTCATGTACCGGCGCATCAGCGTGATCTCGTAGCCGAAGCCGGCGGCACCGCTCGCGCTGCGCATCATCGTGTCGAGGTCGGGAAACAGCTCGCGCGCACCGTAGGAAACGATGTCAGCATCGGCGAAGCCTGCGCCAAGAAGCGCCTTTTTCGCATCGGCGGCAGCAGTGCCGCTCGGGAAGACCAGGATCGCGTGTCCCACGGGATTGAGCGCACCGAGCGTGCGCTGGGCATCCAGTTCGTCCTTCGTCATCCGCTCGCTCATTTCGCCCGGTCCTCGTTGACTGTCTCGGCCGAAGTGTAGTTGCGACGCCGCTTCAGCCACGCCTGCAGCTCGCCGACGAAGCCGCGCCGGAAGGCGACGACGCAGATCACGAAGATCACGCCGATGATGACCGTGACGTAGGAGCCGGCGCGGTCGGCCAGGTAATCCTGCAGCCCGATGATCGTGAACGCGCCGATGACCGGGCCGGCGAACGTGCCGAGCCCGCCCAGCAGCGACATCAGGATGACCTCGCCGGAGAGCGACCAGTGCGCATCCGAGAGCGTCGCGAAGCCGAGGACGAGCGTCTTCAGCGCGCCGCCGAGGCCGGCGATCGTCGCCGACAGGACGAACGCGAGCAGCTTGTAGCGGTCGACGTCGTAGCCGAGCGAGACGGCGCGCGGCTCGTTCTCGCGGATCGCCTTCAGCACCTGGCCGAAAGGCGAGTGGACGATCCGCATGATGAAGAGAAACACCGCGACGAAGACCGCGAGCACCATGTAGTACATCGCCAGGTCGTTCTCGCCCGAGAAGATGCCGAACAGCGATCCGCGCGGCACGCCCTGGAGGCCATCCTCGCCGTGCGTGAACGGCGCCTGCAGCCAGACGAAGTAGATCATCTGCGCCATCGCCAGCGTGATCATCGCGAAGTAGATGCCCTGGCGGCGGATCGCGATCAGGCCGATCGCCAGGCCCAGCACGCCGGCGAAGGCGGCGCCGCCGAGGACGCCGACGATGGCCGGCAGCTCCGTCGACTTGACCAGCCAGCCGGTGATGTAGGCGGCCGCGCCGAGGAAGGCGGCGTGACCAAACGAGAGCAGCCCGGTGAAGCCGAGCAGCAGGTTGAACGCGCACGCGAAGATCGCGAAGCAGAGCGCCTTCATCACGAAGACCGGATAGACGCCGAGAAAGGGCGCCGCCAGGAGCAGCGCCAGGCCGAGCCAGAGGCCGATGCGCGACAGCCGGGCGCTCTTGTCCACGCTCTTGTCCACGCTCTTGTCCGCGCTCGCCATCACGCCTCCTTGCCGAACAGGCCGGCGGGCCGGATCACGAGCACGATCGCCATGATCACGAAGACGACGATGTTCGACGCCTCCGGATAGAACACCTTCGTCAGTCCCTCGACGAGGCCGAGCGCGAGGCCGGTGAGGATCGAGCCGAGGATCGAGCCCATGCCGCCGATCACGACGACCGCGAAGACGATGATGATCAGGTTCGAGCCCATCAGCGGCGTCACCTGGATGACGGGTGCCGCGAGCACACCGGCGAGCGCGGCCAGGCCGGCGCCGCCGGCATAGGTGAGCATCACCATGAGCGGCACGTTGATGCCAAACGCCTGGACCAGCGCCGGGTTCTCGGTACCCGCGCGCAGCGTCGCGCCCAGCCGCGTCCGCTCGATCACGAACCACGTGCCCAGGCAGATCCCGAGCGAGGCGACCACGACCCACGCGCGATAGTTCGGCAGCACCATGAAGCCGAGGTCCGTCGCGCCCCGCAGCGCGTCGGGCACGGGATACGACTGACCCGACACGCCGAACTGCTCGCGAAAGAGCCCCTCGGCGATGAGGGCCAGGCCGAAGGTGAGCAAAAGACCGTAGATCGGATCGATCTTGTAGAGATGGCGCAGCAGCGTGCGCTCGATGACGACGCCCAGCGCGCCGACCACGAGCGGCGCGACGACGAGCGCCGTCCAGTAGTTCATGCCGAACTTCTCGAGACCGAGCCACGCCACGTACGCGCCGATCATGTACAGCGCGCCGTGGGCGAAGTTGACGATCCCGAGCAAGCCGAAGATCACGGCCAGGCCCAGGCTCAGCAACGCGTAGAACGAGCCGTTGACGAGCCCGAGCAGAAGCTGGCCGAGCAAGGCCGGCAGCGGGATGCCGAAGAACTCCATCGAGCGTCAGCGCCGCCGGCCCGACCGGGCTACTTCCAGGCCGAGCACTTGGACTCGGCCTTGGTCAGGAACGCGCTCTCGCCCTTGGCGGTCGAGACGACGTTGAAGTAGTCCCACGGCGTGGTCGACGCCTCGGGCGTCTTCACCTGCAGCAGGTACATGTCGTGGATCATGCTGCCGTCGCCGCGGATGTAGCCGTTCTTGGCGTACATGTCGTTGACCTTCATCTTCTTCATCTGCTCCATCACCTTGTCGCCATCGTCGCTGTTCGCGGCCTTGACGGCATTGAGATAGAACTGGGTCACCGAGTAGTCGGCCGCCTGCAGCGACGACGGCATCCGCTTGAACTTCTCGAAGAACTTCTTCGACCAGGCGCGCGACTCGGGCGACTGGTTCCAGTACCAGCTGTCGGTGAGGTACATGCCCTGCGTCGCCTTCAGGCCGAGCGAGTGGATGTCGTTGATGAACATCAGCAGGCCGGCGAGCTTCATCGTCTTGGTGACGCCGAACTCGTTGGCCGCCTTGATCGAGTTGACCGTGTCGCCGCCAGCGTTGGCCAGGCCGAGGATCTGGGCCTTGCTCGCCTGCGCCTGCAGCATGTACGACGAGAAGTCGCTCGTCGCGAGCGGCGCGCGCACCGAGCCGACGATCGTTCCACCGGCAGCCTTGACGGCTTCCGATGTGTCGTTCTGCAGTGCCGTGCCGAAGGCATAGTCGGCGGTCAGGAAGAACCAGGTCTTGCCGCCGGCCTTGACGACTGCCGGCCCGGTGTTCTTCGCCAGGGCGACCGTGTCGTAGGCGTAGTGGACGGTGTAGGGCGAGCACTGCTCGCTGGTGAGCGCCGAGCTTCCCGGGCCGACGGCGAGGAAGGGCTTCTTCTTCTCGGCCGCCACCTTGGCCATGGCCAGCGCAGTGCCGGAGTTGGTGCCGCCGATCAGCATGTCCATGCCCTGCTGGTCGAACCACTCGCGCGCCTTGGCGGCAGCGACGTCGGCCTTGTTCTGGTGGTCGGCGACGAGCACCTCGATCTTCTTGCCGGCGATCGAGCCGCCCATGTCGGCGATCGCCTGCTTGAC
This sequence comes from Caldimonas sp., assembly GCA_039935975.1. Lineage (GTDB taxonomy): Bacteria > Pseudomonadota > Gammaproteobacteria > Burkholderiales > Burkholderiaceae_C > Schlegelella_A. The sequence continues at coordinate 17,266 of JBDTJD010000055.1, read as the reverse complement.
CATCTCGGCGCCCGCCGGACCGTCGATGTCGGCGTAGAGGCCGGAGAGATCGGTGATGAAACCGATCCGGATGACGTCGCCCGAGATCTGGGCATGGGCGGCCGGCACGGCGCCGACGAGGCCGGCGGCGGCGACGGCGCACGCGGCGGAAATGCGGTTCAGCTTGAACATGGATGTCTCCTCTGGAAGGACGGTTGGGAAGGGAAGGACAGCGCGGTCAGACGCCGAGGTACTCGTGCAGGCGCTCCATGCGCGAGGGCAGCTCGGCCTGCGTGAAATGCTGGATCACCTGGCCATGCTCCATGACCAGGAAGCGGTCGGCCAGCGGCGCGGCGAAGCGGAAGTTCTGCTCGACCATGACGATGGTGTAGCCGCGCTGGCGCAGGTCGCGCACGACCTCGCCGAGCTTTTGCACGATCACCGGGGCGAGGCCTTCGGAGATCTCGTCGAGCAACAGCAGGCGCGCGCCCGTGCGCAGGATGCGCGCCACCGCGAGCATCTGCTGCTCGCCGCCCGACAGGCGCGTGCCCTGGCTCGACGCGCGCTCCTTGAGATTCGGGAACATCGCGTAGATCTGCTCGACGCTCATCCCGCCGGCCTCGAGCGTCGGCGGCAGCATCAGGTTCTCTTCGGCGGACAGGGTCGAGAAGATGCCGCGCTCCTCGGGGCAGTAGCCGATGCCCAGGCGGGCGATCCGGTGCGTCGCGAGGTGCGCGGTCTCGGTGCCGCGGACCTTGATCGAGCCCTTGCGCGAGCCGATCAGGCCCATGATCGCGCGCAGCGTGCTCGTGCGGCCGGCACCGTTGCGGCCGAGCAGCGTGACGACTTCGCCTTCGTCGACGTGGAAGTCGACGCCGTGCAGCACGTGCGACTCGCCGTACCAGCCGTTGAGCCCGCTCACTTCGAGGAACCGCGTGGCCATCAGTGCGCACCCGCCAGTTCGGCACTCGAACTGCCCATGTACGCCTCGATCACCGCGGGGTCGCGCGAGACTTCGGCATACGGTCCTTCGGCCAGCGTCGCGCCGCGCGCGAGCACGGTGATCGTGTCGGCGATGGAGGCGACGACGCTCATGTTGTGCTCGACCATGAGGACCGTCCGATCGGCGGCGACCTTCTTGATCAGGGCGCGGATCCGATCGACGTCCTCGAGCCCCATGCCCTGCGTCGGCTCGTCGAGCAGCATCAGGGTCGGCTCCATCGCCAGCGTCGTCGCGATCTCGAGGGCCCGCTTCCTGCCGTAGCTGAGTTCGACCGCGAGCAAGGCCGCGTACGGCTCCAGGTCGACGGCGCGAAGCAGCTCGAGCGCTCGGGCGTCGAGCGAGTGCAGCGACGACTCGGAGCGCCAGAAGTGGAACGACGTGCCCAGCTTTCGCTGCAGCGCGACCCGCACGTTCTCCAGGACCGAGAGATGCGCGAACACGGCCGAGATCTGGAACGAGCGGACGACGCCGCGGCGCGCGATCGCGGCAGGCGCCTCGGCGGTGATGTCGGTGCCGGCGAACAGGATGCGTCCCGAGGTCGGCTTCAGGAACTTGGTGAGCAGGTTGAAGCAGGTCGTCTTGCCGGCGCCGTTCGGGCCGATCAGGGCGTGGATCGAGCCGCGCCGCACGCGCAGGTTGACCTTGTCGACGGCGACGAAGCCCTTGAACTCCTTGGTGAGCTCACGCGTCTCGAGGATCAGATCGTCGCTCATGACGGGACCGGGTCGCCGCCGAGGCGCCGGGTCAGCTGGCGCGCAACCTCGAGCGCCGCGTCGCGATGCCGTGCGCCGCGATTGGCGCCGAGCTGCGCCTTGTTGATGCAGACGGCGATCGCCGCCACGGCCTGACCGGAGGCGCCGAGAACGGCCGCACCGAACGAATACACGCCCTCGCGCACCGCCTCGTCGTCGATGCTGTAGCCGCGCTTTTTCGTGAGCGCGAGCTCCTTGACGAACGCCTCGATGTCGCGCGGCCCCTTGTTCGTGAGGCGATTGGAAAGCTGGCCGTCGAAGCGGCGCCGGATCTCGTCGGCGGGCAGCTGGGCGAGCATCGCCTTGCCGCTGCCCGAGAGGTAGGCGGGCAGGCGCATGCCGACATTGAACGCCAGGCCGAGCGGCCGCGCGCTGTTGCGCACGGCGACGTAGAGCGCGTCGTTGCCCGAGAGCACCGAGAGCACAACGGTCTCCTCGGGCGCCGCGCCGCCGGTGCCCCAGAGCGCGTTGAATTCCTGCGCGACATCCGTGCCTGCGACAAAAGCCTCGGCCAGGCCCATGACGCGCGGGCCGATCAGGAACGCGCCATCGGCCTGGCGCCGCAGGTAGCCGAACGTGACGAGCGTCGTGCACAGGCCGTGGACGCTGCTCTTGGGCAGTGCGAGCTCGCTCGACAGGCGCGCCAGCGTCATCGGCTCTCGGCCACGCGCGAGCCGATCGAGAAGTGTCAGCGCGCGCGCCACTGCCGGCACGAGCGGCGCGAGCGGCGCGCGTTCAGTCGGGAAGGGGTAGGCGTGGGGCGCGGCGAACGACATCTGCGTTTGTGATGGGGCGAGCGAGCGAAGGGGACGACGACGGGCGAAATTCAACCCGCTGAACTGTCTTCAGCGATCAGGACGCGCAGTCTAGGCAAATGCTGGCGCTCTGCGAGGCCCGACACGGGTTATTCCTGAGAGCGTTTGCCCTAGGTTTGCCGCGACGCGACCACGACGCGGACGTTGTGAACAAGGTCACAGCGGCACGGCGCGATCTTCACTCGATCCTTCCCGAGGCTGCGCCGAGACTGTCGTCCAGGCAGCGCGGAGATGGTTCGCGCCGCCGCCACCCACGGAGATCGCCATGAAGACCTGGTTCGATGACCTCGCCACTGCCCTCGTCAGCGCGACGCTGTGCCTGGCCGCGGTGTCGATGTTCATCGTCGTCTTCGCGTCGGTGACCTGAGTCGCGGAGCAGCGACGAGCGGTCAGCGCGCCGCGGGGAGCTTGCGGACGATGACGTGGCGGCCCTCACGGCTCACCACGTAGCCACCGGTGGTGAGATCCTTCATCACCCGGTTGACCATCTCGCGCGACGAGCCGACGCGATCGGCGATGTCCTGCTGGGTGAGCTTTTCACGCACGACGCGCTCGCTGCCGGCCGGATCCGAGAGCTCCATCAGGAGCCGCACCATGCGCCCGTACACGTCCTGCAGCGCGAGGCTCTTCACCTGCTCGGTGAGCCGGCGCACCATGCGCGTGAGCTTTTGCGAAAGGTGCAGGGCGAAGTCGGGATGCTCGGCCATGAAGGCCTGCATCTGCGACCCCGCGACGACGCAGCAGGTGCTCGCCTCGAGCGTCTTCACCGACGCCGAGCGCGTGCCGCCGTCGAGAGAGAGCTCGCCGACATACTCGCCCGGGCCGTGCTCCGAGAGCACGACGTCGCGGCCCTCGGGCGAGCTCGCGTAGGCACGCAACCGACCCTCGATGACGATGTAGAGCGAATTGCCCTCATCGCCTTCGTTGAGCAGGATCGTCTGGGCCCGAAACGTCCGGCTGTTGCCCTGACTGGCAAGGGCCTCGAGCAGCGAAGGGGGCAGGCGGTCGTCGATCATGGGGCTCGCTTCGACCTCGTTCCGGGCGCTGATGCAAGCGTGGAATTATGGGCGGCCCACCGATTTCCGAGTGACCGATGTCACCGCCTGCCCGCGCCTTCCTCACTGGGTGAAACGGGCGGTCGCGCCGAGACTGGCCTCAAGCCGGGCGAATCGTCGCCGCGGCGGCGAACGCCGAAGGAGCGAATCATGAGCACCCTGTACAACGACATCGTCGAGAGCCTGAGCGAACCTTCGTGGGACGACATCGCCGCCGGCCTGGTCTGCGCCACGTTCTGCGTCGCGAGCATCACGCTGTTCGTGGCGATGTTCGCCGGCACGGTCTGATCGCAACCGAGGTCGCGCGCCCCGCTCAGGCGGCCGCGACCTCGCCCGCGTCGTCCGGGGATGCGCCGTCGAGATGACTGGTGTCGCCCCAGCCCACGAGCGTGAAGCGTTCGCCCGTGAAGAGCACGCGGTTGATCGCCGCGTTGCCGAGCTCCCAGGTGCGGGGCGCGCCGAGGTCCAGCCCGGCGGCGGCGCGATAAAGGCAGTCGAGGACGCCGCCGTGGGTGACGATGCAGAGGGTGCGGCCGCGTGCGGCCGCGGCGACGCGCGTCAGCGCCGCGACGGCGCGATCGAAGAACGCGAGCAAGGCCTCGCCGCCGGCCGCCGGGCCGAACTCCGGCTCGTGGCGGCGCCAGCGTGCCGACTCGTCGGGCCACCTGGCGTCGATCTCGGCGTAGGTGTAGCCCTCGAACTCGCCGAAGCAGCGCTCGCGCAGGCCCTGGTCGGTTGCAACCGGCCGGCCGACGACTTCGGCAATCGCCCGGGCGGTGTCGAAGGCGCGCGCCAGATCGCTGGCGACGATCGCCTCGATCCCTTCGCCGGCGAGCGCCTGGCCGGCGCGCGCCGCCTGCCATCGGCCGCGCGCGCTGAGGCGCGTGTCGAGCTGGCCCTGCATCCGCATCCCGGCATTCCATGGCGTCTCGCCGTGACGCACGGCGACGATGCGCGTCGCCTCGACCGAGCGGGGACCCGCGCCGGCGGGCCTCACGAGCGGAGCAGTCGCCGGTTGAGCGTGTAGCTGCCCGAGTGCAGCGCTTCGCCGAGGACGTGGCCGTCGATCGCGCCACGCAGCTCGGCGCCGCTGAATTTTCCTTCGACCGGTGCACGCCCGATGCCGAGCGCGTAGAGCGTGAAGAGGTAATGGTGGACGAGGGAATCGTTCCAGGGCGGAAACGGACCGTCGTAGCCGAAGTACTCGCCGGCCAGCTCGGGGTTGCCGGCGAACCAGCCGGTGTAGTCGTTGAGGCCCTGGCGCGCGCCGGCGAAGCCCTTCACCTCGACCGCCGGCCCGGCCTTGCCGCGCGCCGTGAAGCCGGAACTGAAGGCGCCTTCGGCGATGGCGCCCACGCTCGCCGGGATGTCGGCGAGCAGCCAGTGGAAAAAGTCGACCCGAGGCAGATCGGCAGCAATCTCCCGGCCCTCCTTGTTGACGTCGTCGCCCTGGCTCGGCACGTCGAAGTCGTGACAGATCAGGACCAGCGACTGCGTTCCCGCGGGCAGGTCGCTCCACGCCAGGTGCGGATTGACGTTGGCCGAGAACGCGACCCCGCCGGCGGGGTCGATGCGACCGCAGCCGAACTTCTCGGGGATGCGCTCGCCGTTGGCCCAGCTGTCGCTCCAGAGCTTCATGACCTCTCCTGCAGGCGGCGAGCGGTGCTCGGACGACGGATCAGACGCCCCAGACGATGTCCGCGCGCTCGGCGAGCGAGCGCTTCATCATCTCGATCATCGGCCAGGCGCGCTGGCCGAGCCCGACGGCGAGGGCCCCGCCCGCGTTCTCGTCGGCGTGGCCGGGGCCACGGGCACGCTCGGCTTCGGCTTCGGCGATGGCCTGCTGCAGCGCCGAGATCGCGCCGGGCAGCGCATCGACCTCGATGATCCCCCGCTTCGCCGGCTCGCGGCCGAGGATGCGAAGGATCTGGTCGCCCACCGCCTCCAGCATGATCAGATCGCCATCGGCCTTCGACTTGAACACGTACATCATCGTTGCGAATACATGTAGCTGCGGTTGAATGGGTAGGCCGATTGTGCGCCCCGCATCGGCCCGTCCGCCGGGTCGCCGGTGCGCTTGGCGCAGACGATCTGGTGCAGCGACAGCCAGGCCCGCTCGAAGCACATCGCGCTGCCCGCGAGGTACAGCCGGTACGCGCGCAGGACGGTGTCGGTCGTCATCGTGCGCGCGGCGGCCAGCTGCGCCTCGAGCGCGTCGCTCCAGGCCCAGAGCGTCTTCGCGTAGTGCGGCCTGAGGCTCTCGACGTCGACCGCCTCAAGTCCGGCGTCGGCCGTCGTCGCGAGGACGTGAGAGATGTGCTCGAGTTCGCCGCCCGGGAAGATGTAGCGTTCGATGAAGTCGCCGAGGCCCGAGCCGAGCTGGTGGTTCTGCGTTCCGCCGGCGGTGATGCCGTGGTTCAGGAGCAGCCCGCCGGGCGCAAGCAGCCGATGGATCTTGGCGAAATACTCCGGCAGACGGGCCCGGCCGACGTGCTCGAACATGCCGATCGAGGCGATCTTGTCGTAGGGCACGCTCTCGTCGAGCTCGCGGTAGTCGACGAGGTCCATGCGCACCCTGCCGGCCAGGCCGCGCTCCGCGATCAGCCTGTTGACATAGGCATGCTGGTTCTTGCTGAGGGTGATGCCCTGGGCGCGCACGCCGTGGCGCTCGGCCGCGAACAGCAGCAGGCCGCCCCAGCCGGCGCCGATGTCGAGAAAGCGCTCGCCCTCCTTCAGCATGAGCTTGCTGCAGATGTGCTCGAGCTTGGCTTCCTGCGCCTGGGCGATCGACATGCCCGCGTCGCGGAAGTAGGCGCAGGAATAGATCCGGCGCGGATCGAGCCAGAGGCCGTAGAAGTCGTCGGAGACGTCGTAGTGGAACTGGATCTGCGCAGCGTCGGACTCGGGCCGGTGGCGCCGTTTCGAGCGCACGGTCAGCGCGGCACGGTTGAGCCAGGAGAGCGGCGCCGGCGCGGCAACGTCGGTCCGGGTCGGATCGCCCGGCATCAGCGCCGCGGCGGCCGCCATCAGCTCGCGCATGCCGCCGTCGAGGTCGACCTTGCCCTCGACGTAGTCCTGACCGATCCGGCCGACCTGGCCGGTGAGCAGATGGGTGAGCGTGCCGAGGTCGTTGAGCCTGAGGGTCACCGCGGCGTCGCTGCGGCCGACGCGCCGTCCGCCCGGCAGCACGACGGCCAATGGCAGCGTGCGCAGACGTTGTTCGAGAGCACCAGCGAGAGCAGGCATGGCGTGGAGGGGCTTCGTTCGTCGAAGCCTGACTTTAGCGACCCCGGCGCGGGGCTGCTCGACTCTCTCCCCACCGGGGTCGGGGGTGCTCGCCCCGGCTCAGCGCGCAGCCTCGAGCGCGCGAAAGGAGAACACCCGACCGACCACGCGGCCGCGACTGAGCTGGGGCAGCGCCCTGCGCTCGACCCAGGTGCCACAGCCCAGCGCGATGGCATCGGTCGAACGCATGCGTGGCTCGGCCTCGATCAGCTTGAGACGTCCCAGATAGGCGACCGGGTCGGCGACCTGCTGCCGCATCCATTCGAAGATCTCGTCGTCGGCGCGCAGCTGCAGCATCTCGTTCGGCACGCTCCAGAGCGCCGCGAACGGGCGGTTGAAATGGCTGATGTGGCCGGCCAGATCGACCACGAGGACGCCGTCGCCGATCGATTCCAGCGTCGCCGCGAGCTCGGCGGCGCGAACCTCGGCGCTGCGCTCGATGCGCACCTGCTCGCTGCGATCACGCAGCGCCAGCACATAGAGCGCATTGCCCGGCGCCGGCTCGATCCGGCTGACGCGGCGCACCACCGGCACGGCGTCGCCGCCGGGGCGGGTGATGTAGGCGTCGGAGTGGATGTTCGCGCAGGCGCCGGCGCTCTCGGCGACGCGGCGCCAGAACTGGTCGTCCTCGGGCGTGGCCGCGGTCTCGCGCATGTCGCGCCCGACCAGTTCGGACGGCTCGACGCCGAACAGGCGCCCGGCGGCGCCGTTCGCGGCGACGACACGCAGGCCCTGCGGCTCGACCAGGCAGACCGCCTCGATCATGGCCTCGATGAGCGCGGGCCAGGTCCGGCGCGCCGCTTCGGCGACGCTGAACGGGTCGACCGGCAGCGGGTTGTTCAAGCCGCCTCTTTCTCGAGCGCCCCGGCGGGCTCGAAGAAGTACGAGACGCGCGTTCCCGGCGCCAGGTACTCGGCGATCGTCGGCGCCAGCTGCTGGACGCGGACGCTGCGGCGGATGCCGAGCCCCGACACCGACTCGAGGTCGACCACCAACGCCTGCTCGCGGGGCACGGACGCGTCGTGGATCAGCACGTTCGGCTTGAGCGGCCGGGACGAATTGGTGGCGACGACCGAGGCGTAGCGGTCATCGGTGAGCTGCACCACCGAGCCCGGCGGGTACACGCCCATCATCTTGATGAAGGCACCGAGGATCGAGGTGTCGTACTTGCTGCGGCCCTGCGCGAACAGGAGCGAGAGCGACTCGTGTGGCGTCAGGGCACGCGCCGGCAGGTGCGGATTGCAGAGGTTGTCGTAGCGGTCGACCAGGGCGACGATGCGCGCGGCCATCGTCATCCGGTCGCTGTTGAGCCCGCCGGGAAAGCCGCTGCCGTCGGCATGCTCGTGGTGCTGCGCGACGATCGCTGTCGCCCCGGCCGACAGCCCCATGCGTCCGGCCTGCGCCACGCCGAGCGCGACGTGCTCCCGGTAGAGGCGCAGTTCGTTGGCCGAGAAGCTCTCCTCGCGATGGCGCAGCCGGGCCGGCAGTTCGAGCTTGCCGACGTCGTGCAGCATCGCGCCGACGCCGACGTCGAGCATGTCGTCGGCGCCGAAGCCGAAGCAGCGTCCCATGAGGAGCGAGACGATCGCCACGTTCAGGGCATGCAGCGACGCCTTGTCGCCCGCGGCCTCGCCGAGGAAGCGGATGCAGAGGTCCTCGGCGCCGACCATCTTGTCGAGCAGGGCGCGCGAGAGCGACTCGGCGCGACCGCGCGCCTCCGCGGGCTTGGCGAGGACGAGATCGAACGCCTGGCGGCACTCGCGCGCGGCCTCGGCGTACTGGAGCTCGCAGCACAGGCGCGCCTCGCGCTGCCGCTCGAGCGGCCTCGAGACCTCGCCCTTGCCCTGCGCCGCGGCGCGGCAGGGATCGGACGAGGCGGCGGACGGGTCCGGCCCCGCGTGCGGAACCGTGTCGCCGGGTTCGTCGCCAGCGTGGCTCTCGTCGTTCGCGGCCGCGACGGCCGGCGCGACGACGTCGACGGTCGACGGAACTTCCTCGGCCGCGAGCTCGCTCTGCCGCGGGCTCCAGCGCACCCGGCGCAGGCCGAGCGAGCGAATCGTCGCGATCTGCGCCGACGACGTGATGCGAAAGTTGCTGAGCGGGAACGGGTGCGACATCCAGCCACCGTCCAGGTGCACGAACATGCCGACGCGCAGCGACTGGACGTCGATGGTGTCGGTGGGTGCGGCGATCTTCATGGGCTGCAAAGTTATCGGCGGCGCCGGCGCGAGCTTGAGAAACGCTCGGATCCGTGCCGGACTGCACGCCAGGCGCGTGCCCCCGCGCCCCTTCCGTCGCTTCGGCGCGACGACGCCGCCGCCCGCGGCGGGCACTAAACTGGCCGCCATGACGACGCCCTCGAGAACGCAGGTCGCCATCATCGGCGCCGGGCCCGCCGGCCTCCTTCTCGCCGCCCTGCTCGCCCGTGACGGCATCGACACCGTCGTCGTCGAGCAGCGCTCGGGCGACTACGTGCTCGGCCGGATCCGCGCCGGCGTGCTCGAGCAGGTGACCGCCGACCTGCTCGACGCGGCAGGCGCCGGCGCGCGGATGCACGCCGAAGGCCTGCCGCACCAAGGCATCGAGCTCTGTTTCGGCGGCATGCGCCATCGCATCGATCTGCACGGTCTGACCGGCGGCAAGCAGGTGATGGTCTACGGCCAGACCGAAGTGACCCGCGACCTGATGCAGCTTCGCGCCGAGTCGGGCCTGGTGACGATCTACGAGGCCGAGCACGTCAGCCTCGACGGCATCGACGCCGTCCGGCCGACGGTGCGCTTCCAGCACGGCGGCGTCGCGCACGAGCTCGAATGCGACTTCATCGCCGGCTGCGACGGCTATCACGGCGTCAGCCGGCAGAGCATTCCGGAGAGCGCGCTGCGCACCTACGAGCGCGTCTATCCGTTCGGCTGGCTCGGCGTCCTCTCGGAGACGCCGCCGGTGTCGCACGAGCTCATCTACTCCAACCACGCGCGCGGCTTCGCCCTGTGCAGCATGCGCTCGGCAACACGCAGCCGCTATTACGTGCAGTGCCCGCTCGACGACAAGGTCGAGGCCTGGAGCGACGATGCCTTCTGGGCCGAGCTGCGCGCTCGCCTCGACGACGAGGCCGCGGCCGCGCTCGTCACCGGCCCCTCGATCGAGAAGAGCATCGCGCCACTGCGCAGCTTCGTCGCCGAGCCGATGCGCTTCGGCCGGCTCTTCCTCGCCGGCGACGCCGCGCACATCGTGCCGCCGACCGGCGCCAAGGGCCTGAACCTCGCGGCCGGCGACGTCGGCCTGCTCGCGCGCGCGCTCGCCGAACACTACCGCGAGCAAAGCGACGCCGGCATCGACGGCTACTCCGAGCGGTGCCTGCGCCGGGTCTGGCGCGCCGAGCGCTTCTCGTGGTGGTTCACCTCGCTGATGCACCGCTTCCCCGAAACCGGCGCGTTCGGCCAGAAGATGCAGATCGCCGAGCTCGACTATCTCGTCCACTCGCGCGCCGCGTCCACCGCCCTGGCCGAGAACTACGTCGGCCTGCCGCTGTAACCTCGCGTCGTCACCTTCAGGAGTCCGCCATGACCATGCTCCCAAAACGCTCGTTCCTGCTCGCCGGAGGCGCGCTGCTCGTCGCCGCTTTGCCTTTCGTGTCGCGAGCCCAGACGCAGGCGGCCGCTCCTGCGGCGAAGAACCGCGCCCTGTTCCAAGTGACCGACAACGACCCGGCGCGCTGGAACATGATCCTCAACAACATGACCAACCTGCGCGAGGGCGTCGGCGGCGAGGCGATCGAGATCGAGCTGGTCGCCTTCGGGCCCGGCATCCACATGCTGAAGGCCGATTCGCCGGTGAAGGCGCGCATTGCCGCCGCGCTGAAGAGCGGCGTGACCATCAACGGCTGCCAGAACACGATGACCGGGATGAAGCTCACGCCCGCCGACATGCTTCCCGAGATCGCCTACGTGCCGTCCGGCGTCGTCGAGGTGATGCGCAAGCAGCAGCAGGGCTGGGCCTACATCCGCTCCTGACGCGGCAGGCGGCGGCTCCTCGGTCAGCGCAGGCCGAGCGCCCGATCGGTCGACCAGGCGCCGCCACCCCGGGCAACGAGAAGCAGCAGCGGCGCCGCCCACGTCAGATGCGTCGGCCAGGCGTCGGGATAGACGAAGACCTCGATCACGAGCGTCATCGCGAGCAGCGCCAGCGCCGAGGCCCGCGTCGCCAATCCGAGCACGAGCAGGAGCGGAAACAGGTGCTCCGACCCCGCCGCGAGGTGCGCGGCCACGGCGGGATCGATCGCCGGGAGCTGGTACTCGTCGCGAAACAACGCGACCGCGTTGTCGGTGACATGCAGGATGCCGTCGACCTTGGTGCGCCCCGAGAGAAAGAAGACCGCCGCGATGCCGATGCGGCTGGCAAGCAGCACCACGTCCATCGCGATCCAGCGCTGCAACGCGTCGGCCGCGTCGTTCCAACCGTCGCGCCATCGGCTCATGCAGCCTCGCCCTCTCCTGCGCCGACGGGATCGATGCGGGTGAACACGCGAGCGTGCATGAGCCCGGGCAGCCAGCGGCCGATGTCGCTCCCGTCGGCGTCTTCCACGGCGGCGTCGAGCGCTTCGGCGACCGAGCGCCCACGGGCACAGGCGTCAAGGAAGGCGACCGCGGTGCGGTCGATCGGGGCCCAGACGACGGCGTCGTCCGGACGCGTGAGCAGCGCCGCCATGTCGCGCGCGTCGTCGCCCTGGCGCGTCACGCCCTCGCGATGCGCGCGCCAGGCCGCGAAAGCCTCGCCCGCGGCGAGCCAGCGGGCCGCCGGGTGCGGCACGAGCCGCGCCGCGGCAAAGCGTTGCGCGCCGAGCGCGACGAGCGCGCCGGGCTCCAGCAGCGGCGCGTCTGCGGCCAGGTGCGATTCGGTCCAGGCGCGATCGAGCCGGGCGAGGTCCGCGACGAGCGGCGAGAGACCAGCGTCGGATGCCTCCTCGAGCCATGTCGAGAAGCCCGCGCCATAGGACGCGAGGATGCCGCTCGACGGCGGCGAGCGGCGCACGAACGCGCGCGCCAGCTCGCGGAAGGCGGTTTCGCCGACGACTTCGCGTGTCGTCGGGTGGTTCGCCTCGAGCGCCTCGATGCAGCCTGCGAACACCGTGTTCCGGTAGACCGCGAAGCCCGGCTGGCGCGCGAACGCGGCCTCCGGTCGTGCGTCAGGCTCGGCGAGGATCGCCTCGAAGAACGACGCCTGAAACGCGCCCAGGGACGCGCTCATGCGGCCAGCGCCGCGTGATGGTCGAGGATCGCCGCTGCGGCGTCGCGCTCGCGCACGAGCTCCTCGAAAGGCGGCAGCTCGGCATCGCGCTCGATCAAGGTCGGCCGCGTGCCGGCGCGGGCGACGAATCGCTCGAGCAGGGACCAGACCGCGGGTGCGACGGGCGCGTCGTGCGAGTCGATCAGAAGGCGCGCGCCAAGGTTGGCGTCGACGCGGTGGCCGGCGAGATGGATCTCGCTCACCCGCGACGCGGGAAAGGCATCGACATACGCCTCGGCCGAAACGCCGGTGTTGCTGGCGCTGACGTAGACGTTGTTGAGGTCGAGCAGCAGCGTGCAGCCGGTGCGCCGCGCCAGCTCGCCGAGAAAGCCGATCTCGTCGAACTCGTGGCCGTCGAGCGAGAGATAGTGAGACGGGTTCTCGACCGCGATCGTGCGACCGATCGCGTCCTGGACGCGGGCCACGTTGGCCGCGACGCGGTCGAGCGCTTCGCGGGTGCGCGGAAACGGCAGCAGATCGGGCAGGTAGGTCCCGCCAAAACGCGACCACGCCAGGTGCTCGGAAACGAGAGCCGGCTGTACCTCGCGCACCAAGGCCGCCAGCGCGGCCAGCGCGGCGGCGTCGACCTCGTCGTTGCCGGCGAGGGAGAGCGACACGCCGTGCAGCGACACGGGATGGACGGCGCGCACGGCGTCGAGCCAGCGGCGGCGCGGCCCGCCGGCGACGAGGTAGTTCTCGGCGTGCACCTCGAACCACGCGCCTTCGCCGCGCCAGCGCAGCGCGGCGTCGAAGTGCTCGGGCTTCAGGCCGAGGCCGGCGCCGAGCGCAGGCCCGCGCACCGGGCCGTCCTCAGGCCCTGGGGGTGAGCGAACCCTTGCCCTTGGGCGTGGCGATGTCCGTGCAGGTTCCCTTGGCGACGCTTTTCCAGGAGTTGCCCTGGTAGTCGACCTTCGAGGTTCCCGCACAGGTCGTGCCGGCGCCGGCGGCGCAGTCGTTCTTGCCGGCGAGCGCAACGCCGAAGCATTTCTCGGTCGCGGCCATCTTGTCGGTGGCCATCTTGTCGCCGGCGGCGAAGGCGGAGGTCGAGAGCGCGGCGAGGGCCGCGGCGGCGAGAGTGAGCGAGCGAGCATTCATCGGGGAAACTCCTTGAAGCCGTGGAACGGCGATGGGGGATGCGAGGCACCGTCGGTGCTCGTCGTACTTCGTCGCCGCAACGGCGTGGGTTACAGCGGGCGAAGAATATTCCCTCGCCGTCGTAACCGAAAGCGTGACAGCTCCGAACCAGGACAGGACCCTTGAACGACGTCGACAGCGAGTTGCGGGCCCTGCTGTCGCTGGCCCAGGCCGGCGACAGCAGGGCGTACGGTGAATTCCTGACCCGTGCCGGCGCTCGGGTGCGGGCCTACTTTCGGCGCCGCCTCGTCGCCTACCCCGACGATGTGGAGGACCTCGTCCAGGAGACCCTGCTCGCGATGCACAACCAGCGCCACACCTACCGCCCCGCCGAGCCGTTGACGCCATGGCTGCATGCCATCGCCCGCTACAAGCTGGCCGACCTCCTGCGCGTGCGCATGCCCAGAAGCGCACGCGAGGTCGAGCTCGACGACGAGTCGGACGACGTCGCCATGCACGCCAGCGACGATGCGGCCGCCGAAGCGCGCCGCGACCTGGGCCGGCTCCTCCTCGCCCTGCCCGACCGGTTCCGCCTGCCGATCGTCCATGTCAAGGTCGAGGGACTGTCGGTGGCCGAGGCGTCGGCCCGGCTCGGCATGTCGGAATCGGCGGTGAAGATCGGCATCCACCGCGGCATGAAGGCGCTGGCCCGCCTGGTCGCGGCATCGCGATGAGAACCGACGTCCTGATCGCGACGCTTGCGCGCGGCCCCATCGCCGTCGATTCGGGCCGCGTCGCCCGCGCGCTCGCCGTTGCCCTCGCCGCGGGCGCGACCGTCGCGGCCGCGGCGATGCTGGCCGGTCTGGGCCCACGCCCCGACCTCGCCGAGGCGATGCAGTCGCCGATGTTCTGGCTCAAGGTCGGTGCGCCGCTCCTCTTCGCCGCATTCGCCCTCGCGGCGACGGCGCGTCTGGCCCGACCGGGCCCGCGCGCCCGCGGCGCAGCCATTGCCGTGGCAACGACCGCCCTCGCGCTGTGGGCCATGGCGACCGTCGACATCGCCTCGGCGCCAGCGGGCCTGCGCCTGCATCGACTGATGGGCGCATCGGCGCTGCCCTGCGTGATCAGCATCGTCGCGCTGGCGCTGCCCCTTTTCGTCGCCCTCTTCGTCGCCCTGCGGCGGCTCGCGCCGACCCGCCTTCGCCTTGCAGGCGCGGCGGCCGGGGGCCTGGCCGGCGCGCTGGCCGGTGCCGTCTACGCCTTTCACTGCAACGAGACGACGGTCGCCTTCCTGGCCGTCTGGTACCTCGCCGGCATGGCGATCCCGGCGGCCCTCGGCGCCGCCCTCGGACCGCGCCTGCTGCGCTGGAGCTAGTCGGGCGCCACCTCGGCAGCGCAGCCCGTCAGCCGTGCGCCACGGCGAGCCAGCGGTCGAGCGTCTCGCGGTCGCCGAGCAGCTGCGCGCTCGGCGCGGCATGGACGATCTGGCCGCGATCGAGAACGACGGCCTGGGCGGTGATCGGCAGGATCAGCCTCGGGTTCTGCTCGACGATGATCGCCGAGAGGCCTTCGTCCCGGACCAGCCGCTCGATCGAGCGCAGCAGTTCCTGGACGATGATCGGCGCGAGGCCTTCGAGCGGCTCGTCGAGCAGGAGCAGCTTCGGGTTGAGGACGAGCGCGCGCGCCACGGCGAGCATCTGCTGCTCGCCGCCCGAGAGCTGGTTGCCCATGTTGGCCTTGCGCTCGGCCAGGCGCGGGAACATGGCGTAGACGCGCTCCGGCGTCCACGGTCCCGGCCGGGCGACGGCCGTCAGGTTCTCGTCGACGGTGAGCGACTTGAAGATGTTCCGCTCCTGCGGCACCCAGCCGATGCCGGCGCCGGCGCGCGCGTGCGGTGGCAACGACGTGATGTCGCGCCCGGCCAGCGTGATCGTGCCGCCGTGGCGCTGCGTCACGCCGATCAGCGTGTTGAGAAGCGTCGTCTTGCCGGTGCCGTTGCGGCCGAGCAGCGCGAGCGACTGGCCGGCCTCGAGCGCCAGGTCGACCCCCTGGACGACGACCGCCTCGCCGTACCCGGAACTGAGGCCCGTGACGCGCAGAAGCTCAGCCATGCCCGCTCGTGGCCGAAGGGCCGCGCTCGTCGCTCTCGCCGAGGTAGACCGCCTTCACGCGCGGGTCGCGCGATACCGTGTCGACGTCGCCTTGGGCGAAGACGGCGCCGTCGACAAGCACGGTCACCGTCCTCGCGAAATTGAAGACCAGGTCCATGTCGTGCTCGATGAGCAGGATCGAGACCTCGGCCGGCAACGCGTTGATGGTCTCGAAGATCTCCTGGCGCTCCCCTTCCGGAACGCCTGCGACCGGCTCGTCGAGCAGCAGGACGCGCGGCCGGCAGGCGAGCGCGAGGGCAATCTCGAGCAGGCGCCGCTTGCCGTAGGCGAGCGAATGCACCGGCTGGTCCATCACGTCGGCGAGCCGGAAGCGGGCGAGCAGCCGGTCGCAGTCGGCGGCGACGGCCGCATCGTCGCCGAGCGCGCGCCAGAACCGCGTGCTCGACCCTTGCTGCACCGAGACCGCGAGCGCCAGCGACGAGAGCGGCGTCAGCGTGTTGAAGAGCTGGTTGATCTGGAAGGTGCGCACGACGCCGCGTCGCACGCGCCGGTGCGCGGCGAGCCGGGTGATGTCGTCGCCGTCCAGCAGGATCGTGCCCGAGGTCGGCTCGAGCACGCCGGTGAGCAGATTGATGAGCGTCGTCTTGCCGGCGCCGTTCGGGCCGATGAGCGCATGGCGCGCGCCGCGCTCGATGGCGAGCGAGACGTCGTCGGTCGCCGCCAGGCCGCCGAAGCGCTTGACCAGCGAGCGGGTCTCGAGCACGGTCGTCATGGCTGGCGACGCCGCCTGAACCACGTCCACGGCCGAACGAAGCGCTCGCGCCCGACCAGGACCAGCACGACCAGGAACAGGCCGAGCCAGAAGTTCCAGTACTGCGGCGTCCAGGTCGAGATCAGGTCGTGGAGGAGCTTGAAGACGATCGCCCCGAAGATGCCGCCGTAGAGGTAGCCGGCGCCGCCCACGACGAGCACGAGCAGCACCTCGGCGCTGCGGTGGAAGTCGAAGACGTCGAGCGAGGCGAAGCCGCTCGTCTGCGCCAGCAGGGCACCGGCCGCGCCCGCGACCGCGCCGGAGATCGTGTAGACCGCGACGAGGCGCAGCGGCACCGACAGGCCGATGCTCGCAGCGCGCAGGCGGTTGTCGCGCAGGGCTTCGAGCGACGCGCCGAAGGGCGAATGGACGAGCCGGCGAGCGATCAGCAGCACGACGATCAGGACGACGATGGTGTAGGCGTAGGCGACCCGGCCGGAGAGGTCGAAGTCGAAGCCCACCAGCGGGCCCATGACGACGCCTTGAAGGCCGTCGGCGCCGCCGGTCAGCCCATCGAGCTTGTTGGCGAGCTCGTAGAGGATGGAGGCGACTCCGAGCGTCACCATCAGGCGCGTGAGGTCGCTGCCGCGCAGGATCAGCACGCTGGTCGCCAGGCCGAGCAAGGCGCTCGCGCCGACCGCGACGGCCAGACCGACCAGCGGATCGGGCATCACGTCCTTGGCGAAGAGCGCCGCCGTGTAGGCACCGAAGCCGAAGAAGGCCGCGTGGCCGAGCGAGACGATGCCCGCGTAGCCGAGGATCAGGTCGAGCGAGACGGCGAACAGCGCGACGATGGCAATCTCGTTGAGCAGCAGCGACTGCCCCGGCAGCAGCAGCCAGGAGAGCGGCAGCGCGGCGAACAGCGCCAGCTCCCACCAGCGCCAGCGCGCGTAGGCACGAAGCGATCGCGCGGCCGGCGTCTCGCTCATTTCGCCGTCGCCCGCGCGAACAGGCCCTGCGGCCGCCAGACCAGGATCGCGATCATCAGGCTGTAGACGAAGAACGCGCCGAGCTTGGGGATGTAGTACTTGCCGGCGACGTCGAAGACGCCGAGCAGAAGCGCCGCCAGCAGCGGGCCGGTGATCGTGGTCGTGCCGC
>JBDTJD010000054.1:0-5202 GCA_039935975.1 Caldimonas sp. | reverse complement strand
GCTGCGCCCTTGTTGCCGCGCTCTTCCTTCTCGACCTGGACGAGCAGGTTGTCGCCGTCCTTGATCGCGTCCTGGATGCGCGCGGTGCGCGCGTCGGTGCCTTCGCGGAAGTAGTTCTTCGAGATTTCCTTGAACGGCAGGAAGCCGTGGCGATCCTCGCCGTAGTCGACGAAGCAGGCTTCGAGCGAGGGCTCGACGCGTGTCACGACCGCCTTGTAGATATTGCCCTTGCGTTGCTCGCGACCTTCGATCTCGGTCTCGAAATCCATCAGCTTCTGGCCGTCGACGATGGCCAGGCGACGCTCTTCGGGCTGCGTCGCGTTGATCAGCATGCGTTTCATCTGCACTCCTTCGGCGCCGCCTTCAATTGGCGACGCTCAAGTCGAGCCGGCGCGGGACCGCCGCGTCGGCAACAGATGCACGAGAAACGAGAGGAACCGGAAGGAATCGCCCTGGACTGACGGAAGGGCCGGCGCGGTCAGGCGACCGCGGGCTCCACCAGCGTTGGCGCGCGCGAGGCAGTGAGAAATGGGCTCGGAAGCAAGCTTGCGATCACTGGACGCAGGCCGCAGCGCGAATGACAGTGACGGCGCCCTGAGGGGGCGCTGCCTTGCGTTCGTCTGCGGCCGGAAACCTTGTCGTGGATTCTTTCTTGTCGCTCTGCCGTCGCATCTCGCGGCCGCGGCGTCGCATGGGGACGCTGCCTGCCGGGGCAACGCGACGTTGCATCACCGGTGGCCGGAACGGGATCCGGCCTCTCCCTTCAACCGCGCGTCGCTTTGGGTTGCGACGCTAAACTCTGAAAAATCAACAACTTGCGGCGAGAGTGGAGGAGCGCATTATAAGGGCCAAAGCCACGTCGCAAGGGCCGCGGGCGGCCGTCGCCGCTCCGGCGAAGGACGGTGCGGCGCCGCTGCACGTGCAAAACGTCCGGATCGACGAAGGTTCGGCCGGGCAACGGCTCGACAACTTCCTCGCCAAGATCCTGAAGGGCGTTCCGCGGACCCATCTCTATCGGGTGATCCGATCCGGCGAGGTTCGCGTCAACAAGGGTCGTGCGGCTGCCGACACGCGGCTGGCGCTCGGCGACGACGTCCGGATTCCGCCAGTGCGCGTCGCCGACCGCAGCGATCGTCCCGAGGCGCCCGGCCGCGAGTTCGCCGTCGTTCACGAGGACGACGCGATCCTCGCCATCGACAAGCCCTCGGGCGTCGCCGTGCACGGCGGCAGTGGCGAAAGCTATGGCGTGATCGAACAGCTGCGCCAGGCACGTCCCGGGGTGTTCCTCGAGCTCGTCCATCGCCTCGACAAGGACACTTCGGGCCTCCTGCTGCTCGCCAAGACGAGACGCGCACTCGTCACCTTGCAGAACGACCTCCGATCGCGCGCGCCCGAGCGCGCCTTCGGCAAGACCTACTCGGCCCTTGTCCTCGGCGCGTGGCCGGAAAAGCTCAAGGTCATCGACGTCGCCCTGCGCAAGGACCTGATGGGCGACGGCAGCCGGCACGTACGCGTCGTCGACGACGACGACGAGCGCGGGCGCCGTTCGATCACCCTCGTGCGAGTGGCCGAGCGCTTCGCCGAATTCAGCCTGCTCGAAGTGACCTTGAAGACGGGCCGAACGCACCAGATCCGGGTCCACCTCGCCGATGCCGGACATGCCATTGCAGGCGATCCGAAATACGGCGACTTCGCCATCAACCGCGCCCTGGCGCGCGGGCAACAGCTGCCTGGATTGCGCTTCGAGCGCATGTTCCTGCACGCGCGCCGCCTGCGCTTCGTGCATCCCGCCACTGGATCGTCGATCGAGCTGCATGCATCGCTTCCGGTCGAGTGCGCGGCGCTCCTCGACGAGCTGCGTCGGCCGCGCTAGCGCCAGCGATCGCGGCACATTCCTACGGGCGGCGCCGGCCTTGTCCTGAGGCACGTCCGAGTCTCGTGGGCTCCAATCGGGTTCGACGCCGAGACGCCGCATGGATGCGCGTCACCGGCGACGACGAACTCCCAGAAAAGGACACATCATGAAGACCCGAATGCTCACTCTCGTTGCCGCCACCGCTCTTGCGCTCGGCTCGTTCGCCGGCTGCTCGACAACGACGACCAATACCCCGAGCGCCAGCGCTGCCGACCCGATGGCCAAGCGCCAGGCCATTGACGCGAAGGTCGACGGCGCGCTGTCGCGCCTCTATGCGCAGGATCCATCCTCGCGCGAGCTGGTCTCCAAGGCGCGCGGCGTGCTTGTCTTCCCGACGATCGTCTCGGCCGGCTTCGTGGTCGGCGGATCTTATGGACAGGGCGCCCTGCGCATGCGCGGCAAGACCGAGGAGTACTACAGCACCGCCGCGGGCTCCGTCGGCCTGCTCGCCGGTGCCGAGTCGAAGGCGGTCTACATCCTCTTCATGACGGACGAAGCACTCGCCAAGTTCAGGGCCAGCAAGGGCTGGACGGTCGGTGCCGATGCGTCGGTGACTGTCGTCAACGTCGGCGCGAGCGCGCAGGTCGACAGCAAGACGGCGCAGCAGGCGATCGTCGCCTACGTGCTCACGAACGGCGGCCTCATGGCCAACCTGAGCCTCGAGGGCACGAAGATCACGCCGCTGGCGCTCTGATCGACCGCCCTTTACCGGGCGCGGGGCCGCGACGCAGCCGGATCATCCGGTGCCGCGTCGCGGCCCCGCTCGCATGACAATCGAGAGATGCCTGCACTGCGCCGCTTCGACCTGGTCGTCTTTGACTGGGACGGCACGCTTTTCGACTCCACCCGGCTGATCGCGCGCTGCATCCAGGCGGCCTGTGGCGACGTCGGCATTGCGGTGCCGAGCGATCGCGATGCCAGCTACGTGATCGGTCTCGGCCTGTCCGAGGCACTGATGCATGCGGCCCCGAGCCTGCCGCGCGAGCGCTACCCCGAGCTCGCCGCGCGCTATCGCCATCACTATCGCGCGAGCCAGGGCGACATCGTCCTGTTCGAGGGCACGATGGAGATGCTGCGCGGGTTGAAGGCGCGCAACCACTGGCTCGCTGTCGCGACCGGCAAGAACCGGCGCGGCCTCGACGAGGCGCTCGCCACGTCGGGAATGGGCGGTCTCTTCGATGCCACCCGCACCGCCGACGAAACCGCCGGCAAGCCCGATCCGCGGATGCTCCACGAGCTGATGCGCGAGCTCGGCTGCACAGCCGAACGCACGCTCATGGTCGGCGACACCACGCACGACTTGCTGCTGGCGGCGAATGCGGGCTGCGCGAGCGTGGCGGTGAGCTTCGGCGCGCACGACCACGCCGATTTCGGCCGCCACTCGGCGCTGCACGTCGCCGCCTCGACATCCGACCTGGCCGCATGGTTGAGCGAACACGCGTGAAGGCCCTGGCATGTCGCCGGCATAGCATCGTCGACCCCTCCTGAATCTCATGCGCACTGTTCTGTCCACGTCGTCCCGCCTCGTCGCGGCCTTCGTTGCCGCAGCCTTCGTGGCGCTGCCTGCTATCGCGCAGGCGCAGACGCAGGGCGCTGCCCCCACTGTCGGCCTGCCGCCCGGCATGACGCGTGTGACGTCGGTCGAAGGCATCACCGAATACGCGCTGCCGAACGGCCTGCACGTGCTGACGCTGCCCGATGCCTCGAAGCCGTCGACGACGGTGAACCTGACGATCCGCGTCGGCTCGCGCATGGAGAACTACGGCGAGACGGGCATGGCACACCTGCTCGAGCACCTGATGTTCAAGGGCACGCCGGGCCATCCCGACCCGAAGAAGGAGATGACCTCGCGCGGCCTGGCCTGGAACGGCACGACGTCGGACGACCGCACGAACTATTTCGCGAGCATGGCGGAGAACCCCGCCCGCCTCGCCTTCTACCTGGGCTGGCTCGGCGAGGCGCTGACGCAGTCGTTCATCGCGAAGAAGGATCTCGATTCCGAGATGACGGTCGTGCGCAACGAGATGGAATCCGGCGAGAACGATCCCGGCAACGTGCTCTTCCAGAACGTCCGCGCGGCGGCCTATCACTGGCACAACTACGCCAACAGCACGATCGGCGCGCGCAGCGACGTCGAGAATGTCGACATCTCGCGGCTGCAGGCGTTCTATCGCAAGTACTACCAGCCCGACAACGCGGTGTTGATCGTCGCCGGAAAGTTCGATGAGGCGAAGACGCTCGCCCTGATCGCCGCCGATTTCGGCGCCATCGCGAAGCCGGCGCGTGTCATCGAGCCGACCTACACGCTCGACCCGGCGCAGGACGGCGAGCGCACGGTGACCCTGCGTCGCGTCGGCGACACGCCGATCCTGCTCTCGCTCTATCACGTGTCCGCCGGCTCGTCGCCGGACTTCGCCGCCGCGACGCTGGCCAGCCTGATGCTCGGCGGCCCCGAGTTCCGCCTCTACAAGGCACTCGTCGAGAAGAACCTCGCCGCCGCGGCATTCGGTGGAGCGAAGTCGCTCGCCGAGCCCGGCTACGCCTACTTCGGCGCACAGCTGAAGAACGATCAGCCGCTCGGGCCGGCCCGCGACGCCCTCATCGCGACGGTCGAGGGCATCGCGCGCGCGCCATTCACCCAGGCCGAGCTCGATCGCGCCAAGAGCATCTGGCTGCGCGGCTTCACGCAGACCATGAACGATCCGCAACGCGTCGGTCTCGGCCTCTCGGAATACGTGGCGCTCGGCGACTGGCGCCTCGGCTTCGATCGCCGCGACCGCATCAAGGCGGCGAAGCTGGCCGACGTGAACCGTGTCGCCGAGGCGTACTTCGTCACCAGCGACCGCACGCTCGGCACCTTCATTCCGAGCGCGACGCCGGTGCGCGCGCCGGCGCCGGCGCGGGTCGACGTCGCCGCCGTCATGAAGGACTTCAAGGGCGGCGCCGCCGTCGCCGCCGGCGAAGACTTCGACGTCTCGCCCGCCAACATCGACAAGCGAACGACGATCGCGACCTTGCCCGGCGCCGCGGGCGTGCGCACCGCGTTCCTGCCCAAGTCGACGCGTGGCGCCAAGGTCGTGGCGTTGATCGCGCTTCGCCTCGGCGACGAGAAGTCGCTGTTCGGCAAGGACCTCGCTGGCGCGGCCACGGCCAGCATGTTGTCGCGTGGCACGGCGCGGCTGAGCCGCGAGGAGCTGGCAGCAGCGTTCGAGAAGCTGCAGACGTCGTGGAGCGTCGGCGGCAGTGCCACCCGTGCCACCCTTCGGCTGGAGACGACGCGCGAAAAC
>JBDTJD010000053.1:0-4198 GCA_039935975.1 Caldimonas sp. | reverse complement strand
AGCTTCTTGAGCAGCTCCACCTTCTTGGCGTCGAACTCCTCGGCGGTGAGGATGCCCTTGGTCTTCATGTCGGCAAGCCGCTCGAGTGTCGACATCACATCCTCGGGCCTGACGCCCGACGACGTTGCCGCCGCTGCACCCGCAGCCGCCGCCGGCGCGCCGGGCGCCGCGGCGTTGAGGCCCTGGCCGAGCTGGTTGGCCATCACCTGGCCGAGCGCGACGCCGGCGCCGAGGCCGACCGCGCTGCCGACGATGCCACCCCCGCCGTCGCCGCCACCCGCGCCCGCGGCCAGCGCCGGGATCGACTGCGCCGTCTGGTACTGCATGAACTTGCCCATGTCGCCGACCATGCCCATGCCGATCTTCTGGTCGAGGATCTTCTGCAGGTCTTCGGGCAGCGAGACGTTCTGCATCGTCACCAGTTCGAGCTTCAGGCCGAGCTTGTCGAACGCCGGCGACGTCGACTTCTGCAGCGCCGCGGCGAAGGCGACCTGGTTGGCGGCGAGATCGAGAAACGGCGTGCCGCTCGCGCCGACGGCGTCGGAGATGTACTGAAGCATCAGGCCGCGCAGCTGGCCGTCGAGCTCATCGGTGGTGTAGCGCTCGCGCGTGCCCGAGATCTCGTTGTAGAAGAGGCGCGGGTCGGCGATCCGGTAGCTGTAGTTGCCGAAGGCGCGCAGGCGCACGGCGCCGAAGTCCTTGTCGCGGATCGTCACGGGCTGGGTCGTGCCCCAGCGCTGGTCGATCTGCTGGCGCGTCGAGAAGAAGTAGACGTCGCTCTTGAACGGGCTCTTGAAGAGCTTGTCCCAGTTCTGCAGGTAGGTGAGGATCGGCAGCGTCGCCGTCGTCAGGGTGTAGCGGCCCGGGCCGAAGACGTCGGCGACCTTGCCCTCGTTGACGAACATCGCCATCTGCGATTCGCGCACCGTGAGCGAACCGCCGTTCTGGATCTCGCGGTCTTCCATCGGGTAGCGCCAGGCGAGCGTGCCGTCGCTGTCCTCCGTCCACTCGATGATGTCGATGAACTGTTTCTTGATGAAATCCATCAGCGCCATGGCAGAGGTCTCCCGCACAGTGCCCCGGAATCCGGGTGCGGCGAATAATAAGGCTCGCTCCGCAAATTCAAGCCCCGCGAAGGGTGTGCCCGCATGAACGATTCGACGCCGTTGAAGATTGCCGTGATCGGCGCCGGGCCGGTCGGCCTGGCGCTGGCGCTGCACGCGGCCAACGCGCTGCCCGAAGCCTCCGTCACGCTTTTCGACGCGCGCCCTGCCACGAAGGATCTCTCGGCCGATCCGCGCACGCTCGCCCTTTCGCTCGGCAGCGTCCAGCTGCTGCAGCGGCTGGGGGCCTGGCGGCCCGACCAGGCGCAGCCGATCGCCGAGGTCCACGTCTCGCAGCAGGCGCCCTCCCTGCTCGGCAACTTCCTGCCGTTCGCGGCCAGACTGGCGGCGCCCGAGCTCACGATCCGCGCAGTCGACGAGGCCGTGCCGATGCTCGGCGCGGTGATGGCGTACGGTGCGATCGTCGCGCCGCTTCAGGAGGTGTGGCTTGCGGCGGAGCGGCGCGAGCCCGCCCGTCTTGCAAGCCGCTTCGACACGCCGGTGACGGCGCTGAAGCCTGTCGACAGCGGCGGCGTCGAGGTCGACGCCGCCATCGCCGAGCGCTTCGACCTCGCCGTCATCGCCGAGGGCGCCGTGTTCGCGCCGACGGCGCAGACCGGGCTGGTCGCCCGAAGCCGCAGCGCGCCGCTGCGCCACGACTACCGGCAGACCGCGTGGGTCGGCAGCGCCACGTTCGAGCCGGGGACGGCAAGGGGCGCGAATGGCGTGGCCTACGAGCGCTTCACGCGTCACGGTCCGGCCGCGCTGCTGCCCCGGCGCGACGGCAGTGCGGCGCTCGTGTGGTGCGTCGACAGCGCCGACGACCCCGTGCGCGACCTCGACGACGCGCAGCGCGTCGTCGTCCTCAACACCATCTTCCACCCGCGCACACCCCGCATCGCCTCGCTCTCGCCGCTCAAGGCCTTCGCGCTCGGCCTGAGCGCCGAGCGCACGCTCGCCGAAGGCCGCACGGTGCGCATCGGCAACGCCGCGCAGACGCTCCATCCGGTCGCCGGCCAGGGGCTCAACCTCGGCATGCGCGACGCCTTCGAGCTGGTGCGGGCGCTGGCCGCCGCTCGCGACGTCGATGCCGCCCTGCGCAAGGTCGAATGGCAGCGCGCGCCCGATCGCTGGGCGATGATCGCCGCGACCGACTTCCTCGCCCGCAGCTTCACCTGGACGCTGCCGGGCGCCGGCACGGCACGCGGCCTCGGCCTGGCCGCGCTGCAGGCGCTCGGGCCGGTGAAATCGAAGATCGCGCGCCAGATGATGTTCGGCTCGCGATGAGCGCCCTCACCGACCGGCCGGCACACGAGCTCGCGGCGATGCTCGCCCGGCGCGAGATCTCGTGCCGCGAGCTGATGCAGGCGACGCTCGCGCGCATCGACGCCGTCAACCCGGTCCACAACGCGATCGTCAGCCTGCGCGACGACGACGTGCTCCTCGCCGAGGCCGACGCGCGCGACCGAGCGATCGCCGCCGAGCCGGCACCGGCCGCGCCGCGCTCCTTCCTCTTCGGCCTGCCGCAGGCGATCAAGGACATCGTGCCGACCGCCGGCCTGCGCTCGACCATGGGCTCGCGCCTCGCCGACCATGTGCCCGAGGTCGACGGCCTGCTCGCGGAGCGCATGAAGGCGGCCGGCTGCGTGCTCGTCGGCAAGACCAACACCCCCGAGTTCGGCTTCGGCTCGCACACCTTCAACGAGGTCTTCGGCGCCACGCGCAACGCCTTCGATCCCTCGAAGTCGGCCGGCGGCAGCAGCGGCGGCGCGGCGGTCGCGCTGGCGACGCGGATGCTCTCGGTCGCCGACGGCAGCGACTCGATGGGCAGCCTGCGCAACCCGGCAGGCTGGAACAACGTTTTCGGCTTTCGCCCGAGCCAGGGCCGCGTGCCGACGTGGCCGGCGGCGGACGCCTGGGTCACGCACTTCGGCACCGATGGGCCGATGGCCCGCACGGTCACCGACCTCGCGCTCCTTCTCGACGTGCAGGCCGGCTACGACGCGCGCGCGCCGCTCTCGCTCGCGACCGAGCCCTCGTTCGCGGCAACGCTCGACACCGACCCGTCGACAGCACGACCCCTGCGCATCGGCTGGCTCGGCGACCTCGGCGGCCACCTCGCGATGGAGCCCGGCGTGCTCGCGACCTGCGAGCGCGCGCTGCAGCGACTCGCCGGCACGGGCATGGGGGTCGAGCCGGTGTCGCTCGGCTTCTCGCCCGAGCGGATCTGGGACGCCTGGCTCACGTTGCGCTGGTGGGTCAACCGCTGCCGCATCGCGCCCTTCCTCAAGCGGCCGGCCGACCGCGAGCTCGTCAAGCCGGAAGCCCTCTGGGAACACGACAACGGTGCGGCGTTGACCGCGACGGACGTGATGGCCGCGAGCATCGAGCGAACCGCCTTCTACCAGCACGTCCTGGGTCTCTTCAGGCAGGTCGACTTCCTCGCCTTGCCTTCGGCGCAGGTCTGGCCGTTTCCGGTCGAGGAGCGCTGGCCGAAGACGATCGCCGGCCGCGCGATGGACACCTATCACCGCTGGATGGAAGTCGTCGTCATCCCGACTTTCGCCGGGCTGCCGGCGGTGAGCATGCCGGCCGGCTTCTCTGCGGCCGGCCTGCCGATGGGCCTGCAGCTCATCGGCCCGCCGCGCGGCGACCTCGAGCTGCTGCGCGCGGCGCGTGCCTACGAGCGCGTTGCTGCCGACGTGCTCGCCGTCCGGCCGTCATGAGGGGCTTCAGGCGATTCCACCGCAATCTCGGCATCGACTCGCAGCCGGCGAGCATGTCGCCGGTGGTCCTTGCCTTCGCGATCGGCGCGGTCATCGTCGTCGCCAAGACCGTGGCCGCGGTCGTGACCGATTCGGCGTCGATGCTGGCCGAGGCGATGCACTCGTGGGTCGACGTGGCAGCCGAGTGCCTGCTGGTCACCTCGTACTTCATGGCGCGACGGCCCGCCGACCCGGCCCATCCACTCGGCTATGGCCGCGACTCCTACGTCTGGTCGCTGTTCGCCTCGCTCGGCATGCTGATCGTCGGCGCCGAGGTCGGCGTCTGGCGCGGCATCACGCAACTCCGTTCGACCGAGACCGGTGACGACT
>JBDTJD010000052.1:0-2889 GCA_039935975.1 Caldimonas sp. | reverse complement strand
ATCTTGGGCTTCGATGGCTCCAGCGGCTCGACGGCCGAGCTCAGCAGCCGGGTATTGGCCTGGTTGTTCTGGCCTTCCATGCTGACCTGGCTGTAGCGCTGTGCGACCGCGTCGTAGGCCAGGCGCGCGGCGTCGACGTCGCGCTGGTAGACGGCGATCTGGTCGCGGTCGGAGCGCAGCGACAGCAGGTTGCGCTTCTGCGCGTCGACCATCGCCTGCAGCTCGCCCACCTTCTGCGAGCTGCCCCGACTCGAAACCCTCGAACTGCCCGCAACGCGACGCGTTTCCGCGGCGAGCTGCTGCCTCAGTTCACCGAGCTGCGCCTCGAGCTGGATGCGCTGCGGATGGTTCTTGCCGACGATCGCGCTGATCTCGGTCAGTTTGGTCTCGGCGCTGGCGATCTGCGCCTTGATGCTCTGGATCGCGGCGTTGCTGATGATGTCCGGCGAGGACTCGCCACCGGTGTTGCGTTGGCGCGTGTCAGTGTCGACCCGCTCGGCCTGGGCCGATGAGAGCTGCGAGAGGAGCTGGCCGTAGCGGGAGTTCTCGACGTCCATGCGCTCGTCGCTCACGATGCCCTTGGATTGCTGAAACTTGGAAAGCCGGGACTGCGCCGACTCCAGAGCCGCGCGCAGGGATTTGGACTGGTCGTCCAGGAAGGTCGCCGACTGCCGGGCGGGCGCGACACGCAACTCGACAGAGACGTCCATGTAGGCCTGCGCGAAGGCATTGGCAGCAGCCTGGGAGAAGATGGGATCGGTTCCCGAGAACGTCAGGTTGATGATGTTGCTGCCCCGCGCCGGTTCGACCGTCAAACCGCGTTCGAGCACGCCTGCGAAGTAGCGCTCGAGCGGAATCTTGGCGCCGGTGGCTTCACGCCATTGCCCCACCGCCGCCGCAGAGCGCTCGACACCCAGAAGCTTCACGGCGCGCGAAGCGACGCGCTCGCTCTTCAGGATCTCGATCTGCGTCTGCATGTAGCTCGGCGCGGCCAATGCGGGGGCGAGGGCGCCGAGCGCCGGGTCGATCCGGATGTCGACGATCAGCGACGTCTCGGCCGTGTACAGCTTCGGCAGGTACAGCGTGTACGCCGTTCCGCCGATCGCGATCAGGATGAAGAGCACCAGCACGATCCACTTGCGTGCCCAGACGATGCGAAGGTATTGGTTCAGCAAGTACACGGAGTCACCTCAGAAGATCGATTCGCGCACATAGATCACGTCGTCGCGCTGGACCGGATCGTTCATCTTCAGCTCGAAGACCTTTTCCACGCCGTTCGCGTCCTTGCGGTGGACCTTGATGCCGCGGTCGGTCCCGCGAGCCGACAGCCCACCCGCCGAAGCCAGTGCCTGCAGCAACGACATGTTGCGCTCGAGCCTGAGCTGGCCCGGGTGCTGCACTTCACCGTACATGTAGAACGTCGGCGCTCGGTCGACGTAGATGATGTCGCCGTTCTCGACCACGACGTCGAGATCGGCCCGGCCTGCCTGCAGGATCGCCGGAAGGTCGATGTCGAGCTTGACCGGCTTGCCGCCGCGGTTTCCGACCAGCGTCACGACGTCGGCGCCAGCAGGCGTCACGCCGCCCGCCGCAGCGATCATCTCCGACACCTTGCTGCCGACGATCTCGATCGGGTATCGACCGGGCTTGCCGACCTGGCCGAGGATCGAGATCTGGCTGCTCTTGATGGCCACCGTCTGGATCGATACCTGCGGCTTGAGCACGAAGCCGCCGTCGCGAAGCGCCTTCTGGATCTTCTGCTCGGCGGCCGATACGGTGAGCCCGCCGACGGAGATGTTGCCGACCAGCGGGAAGTTGATCTGGCCGTTTTCCGAGATCCGGGCCTCGACAGACAGGTCGGGGTTCTGGAACACGGTGATCTTGACGACGTCGCCGACGCCGAGCGTCGCCTCGCTGCGAGGTGCGATCTGGCCGAAGGCGACCCCCATCGTGACCAGGAGAATCAGCAGCGAGCGAAAGAGAAAGCGCATGGAGTGCATGGGATGGCCCGCGGTCTAGCGGTCAGCTCCCGAAACGAAGCCGACACAGGTGTTGCAAGAAATCGGCTCGGGCGCCTGAGCTGGCGCCCTGACCCTCATTTCAGCCCCTTCAGGCCCTTGTCGAGCGTCGAGTTGCTGGGCATGGCGCCGGAGGCCGAGTTGATCGGCGCCACGTCGACCTGCGGCGCCGCCTCGACTGCCGACGCGGGCAGCGTCGCCGGCATCGCCGTCAGCGGCGGAAGATCAGGCGCCGGCGGCGGCTTGTAGGGTGATCGCGCCGCATCGGCCGCGAAGTCGCCGACATATTCGATTTTCGCCGTGGAGCGCAAAGCCTGCAGGTCGTCGGCGACGAGCTTTCTCTTGCGCTCGTTGAGGAGGAACTGCTCGATCGCCGGCGTGGCCTGCGGGAGGGTCACGGGCTGCATGCGCGACGCCGCCAGGTTGACGACCTGGGCGCCGCCCGGACGGGCGTTGAAGACCGCCTGGCCGTCCTGCAGCTTGGCGAACTCGTCGACGTTGGCCAGGGGCAGCTGCTCGGCGCCCCGGACGGCTTCGCTGCCGGTGAACTTGTAGTCGTTGGACTTCAGGAAAGCGACGAAATCCGGGAAGGTCTTCGCCTCGGTCAGGTTCTTCTTCAGGGTGTCGATCTGCTCGGGCTTGGCCTCGATGTTGACTTCCTGCAGGCTGTAGACGCGGCGGTTCTTGAAGAGTGCCGGATGGCTCTCGTAGAACGCCGAGACCTCCGCCGGTGTCGGCTTCGGGGCGCCCTCGCCGATCTTCTCGAGGTAGGCGCGCGAAATGATCTCGCGCCGGGCCGCCTCGATCTGCTGGACGACGCGCGGGTCGCGGTCGAGCTTCTGGTCGGCCGCCTTCTGCAGCGCCAGTTCCT
>JBDTJD010000051.1:0-3700 GCA_039935975.1 Caldimonas sp. | reverse complement strand
TCGACGTCGTAGAAGCGCAGGATGAGCTGGAACACGGTGCTCTTGCCTGCTCCGCTCGGGCCGACGAGGGCGACCGTCTCGCCCGGCTCCACGGCCAGGCTGAAGTGGGCGAGCGTCGGATGGAGCGACCGCGACGGATAGCGGAAGGTGACGTCGTCGAGGCGCACCGACGAGCCGCCGACGCGCGGCGCGAGTGGCCGCGGCGACGTCGGCGAGACGATCGGCGAGCTGAGCTCCAGGAGCTCCATCAGTCGCTCGGTGGCGCCGGCAGCGCGCAGGAGGTCGCCGTACACCTCCGACAGCACCGCGACGCTGCCGACGAGGATGATCACGTAGACGACGGTCTGG
This sequence comes from Caldimonas sp., assembly GCA_039935975.1. GTDB lineage: Bacteria > Pseudomonadota > Gammaproteobacteria > Burkholderiales > Burkholderiaceae_C > Schlegelella_A. The sequence continues at coordinate 3,352 of JBDTJD010000051.1, read as the reverse complement.
CCGAGATGGCCGGCCGTGATGTCGCCGTGGACGACCGCCTGGGTGCCCTGGTACAGCCCCCAGAGCAGGGCGCCGAACGTCGCGCTGATGATGAAGGCGACCAGGAACGAGCGCATCGTGGTCCGCTTCACCGCCGTGCCGAAGGCCCGTTCGGTCGAGGCGCTGAAGCGGTCCGCCTCGCGCTTTTCCTGGAGATAGCTCTGCACCACCGGGATCGCGTTGAGCACCTCGGCGGCGATCGCGCTCGAGTCGGCGATCCGGTCCTGGCTCGCGCGCGACAGGCCGCGCACGCGGCGCCCGAAATAGAGCGAGGGCAGCACGACGATGACGAGGATGGCGAGCACCTGCGTCATCACCACCGGGTTGGTGACGATCAGCATCGCCATCGCGCCGATGCCCATGACCGTGTTGCGCAGGCCCATCGACAGGCTCGACCCGACGACGGTCTGCACCAGCGTCGTGTCCGTCGTGAGGCGCGACAGCACTTCGCCGGTCTGGTTCGACTCGAAGAATTCAGGGCTTTGCTTGACGACGTGGGAGTAGACCGCGTTGCGCAGGTCCGCGGTGATGCGCTCGCCCAGCCAGCTGACCATGTAGAAGCGCGCGGCCGAGAAGATGCCGAGGGCCACGCCCACCGCGAACAGCGCAAAGAAGTGCTCGCGAAGGGCCATCACCCGGCCGCCGGCGTCGCTCGAGATGAATCCCTGGTCGATGAGCGACTTGAGCGCGACCGGAAAGATCAGGGTGCTGACCGCGGCGAGGACAAGGAACAGCCCCGCCGCCGCGATCCGAGTCCGGTACGGCCGCACGAAGGGCAGCAACCCCCGCAGGGCGCGGACATTTCGGGTGGCGGGCGTCTCGTCGGCCGGCTGGCGGGCGCGCAGGGGAAGGGCAGGAGCGTTCGACACGTCGCAAGTGTAGGAGGATGCGAGCCGGTGCAATTAAAGCGTGGGCAATGACCGCCCCAGCAATAGGAGCCTTGACATTCATTGACTAGGCATCTATATTTCAGCCATGTCCAGAAGCGCCAGAACTGCCTGCACCGAAGACGTTGCCAAGCCCTTTTACGAGGCTGCGGGGTATTGCGTCGAAGAGAGCGTCGGCTGGCTCATGAAGCGGGCGCTGCTGTCGATCGCGCAGGCGGCCGACCGGCGTCTCGAGCCCAAGGGCATCACCCACGCGCAGTGGGCGGCGCTGTTCATGCTGGCGCGCTGCCGGGCTTCGACAGTCGCCGAGCTCGCTCGCGAGACGTACAGCGACCCGGGGGCGATGACGCGCCTCCTCGACCGCCTCGAGGCCAAGGGGTTCTGCCGCCGCCAGCGCTCCACCGACGATCGTCGAGTCGTGCGGATCGAGCTCACGGCGGAAGGTGAAGTGGCGGCACAGGAAGTGCCAATCGTGCTGTCCGAAGTGCTCAACGAGCACCTTGCGGGATTCTCGAACGCGGAATGGTCGCAAATGAAGGACATGCTCAAGCGGATGGTTGCCAACGGCTGCGCCGTCGAGAAGGGGAACGGATCGTGAAGGACTGTGCCGACTGCGGCGGCGTGGGCGTCAAGCAGGTCGCGCAGACCGTGACGACCTTCGTCCTGGCCGTCGCGGCGATGATCGTCATGACGCTCGCCGGCTGCGCCAGCACGCAAGGCATCGGGTCGAAGGCGGGGATGGTCGCGCCGACGACGCTGGGCGCGGTCGAGACGACGGCCGTCGCACCGGTGGCTGCCGACTGGTGGCGCGCCTTCGACGATCCGGTGCTGGCCGACCTGATCGCTCGCGCGACCGCAGGCAACCCGAGCCTGCGCGTCGCCGCGGCTCGTGCCGCGCGTGCGGCGGCGAACGTCGACTCCGCTCGCGCCGCCGAGGGCCCGCAGCTCAACGGCTCACTCGACGCATCGCGCCAGCGCTTCACCCGCAACGGCCTGTACCCGCCGCCGATCGCCGGCTCGGTCCGCAACACCGCGACCGCCCAGCTCAACGGCTCGTGGGAGCTCGATCTCTTCGGCCGCAACCGCGCCCAGCTCGATTCGGCGATCGGCGCGGAGCGTGCGAGTCGCGCCGACGCCGACGCGGCGCGCGTGCTGCTCGCTGTCAACGTCGCGCGGGCCTACGTGCAGCTGGGTCGCCTGGTCGAGCAGAAGGACGTCCTCGCGCGGGCGCTCGCGCAGCGCGACGAGGTCTTCTCGCTCACTCGCCAGCGTGTCTCGGCCGGCCTCGACTCTGCCGTCGAGCTGCGCCAGAGCGAAGGTGCGCGGCCCGAGACGCGACAGCAGCTGGAATCGATCGACGAACAGATGGCGCTCTCGCGCCACGCCCTCGCCGCGCTCGTCGGCGAGCCGCCGCAAGGGTTCGAGACGCTCGCGCCGACCCTGTCGTCGCTGCGGCCGGTGGCTGTGCCGGGCGTCGTTCCGGCCGACCTGATCGGTCGCCGCGCCGATCTCGTCGCGGCGCGCTGGCGGGTAGAGGCCGCTGCCGGCGACGTCGCTGTGGCGCGCGCGCAGTTCTACCCGAACGTCAACCTCACCGCCTTCGCCGGCCTCTCGAGCTTCGGCCTCGAGCGGCTCGTGCGCGCGGGCAGCGAGCAATGGGGCGTCGGCCCGGCCATCCGCCTTCCGATCCTCGACGCCGGCCGCCTGCGCGCCGGGCTCAAGGGTCGCGCCTCGGACCTCGACGCCGCCGTCGAGACCTACAACGCGACGCTCGTCGACGCGGTCCACGATGTCGCCGACCAGATCAGCTCGGTGCGCTCGGTCGAGCGGCAGCAGCGTGAGCAGGCCGCAGCGCAGTCGTCGGCCGAGGCCGCCTACGACCTTGCGACGCAGCGCTACCGCGCCGGCCTCGGCGGCTACCTCACGGTCCTCAACGCCGAGACCAACGTGATCGCGCAGCGCCGTGTGACCACCGACCTCAAGGCGCGCGCGCTCGACGCGCAGGTGCTCCTCGTGCGCGCTCTCGGCGGCGGCTATGTCGCGCCCGCCGAAGCGATTGCGCTTTCTGCCTCGGCGCGCTGAGCGCCGTGCGGCACGACCCGTCAGATTCCGGAGAAGTTTCCATGTCCCTTGCCGAAGAAGAGCGCTCCGCTCTCGTTTCGAGCCCTGATGCCGAGATGTCGGCCATTCCCGCGCCGGCGGCGCCGGCTGCGCCTGCGCGCGTGTCGGCGCCGGCGGTGCCCGCGACAGCAGGGGGCGAAGCACCGAGATCGGCGCCGGCTGCGGCCGTCGCCGCGTCGCCGGCGACGGCCGCGTCGCCGAAGGCACGCTCCAAGCGAAAGGTCGCACTCCTGTCGGTCGCGCTCGCGGCGCTGCTCGGCGGGGCCGCGTACGCCCTCTACTACTTCCTCGTGCTCGCTCACTAC
>JBDTJD010000050.1:0-5672 GCA_039935975.1 Caldimonas sp. | reverse complement strand
CGACCGTCGGGTCGTAGTGCTCGGCCACGGCCTTGCCGGCCAGACCGCCCACGACGGCGCCGACCGCTGCCCCGACGATTGTCCCGACGGGTCCGGCCGCCGTGCCGACGGCCGCGCCGGTCGCTGCGGCGGTGGCGACACCCGCCGCGACGCCGCCGACGGCGGCACCGACTCCCACGCCGACCGGATGCGCGCCCGCAGCCTTGGTGATCGGGTCGCGGTTGGCGGGATCCGCGGGATTGGGATTCTTGGGTTCGTTCAAGACTGTCTCCTCGATATGCCCCCGTGACGGAGCGGAGTCCCGACGGTACGGAGCCATCCCCTTCGGTTCAATGCGCCATGGCCGCGGAAGTCGGGCCTTCCGCCACCCGTGTCGCGGTAAGACGTGTCCCACATCACCGAGGTCAACGGAACCGACGCGAAGGCCATCAGCGCGCCGTCGAAACGTACGGTTCCTAGTCGCTTGAAGCCCGCAGCTTCTCAGAGCGCTTTCAGGAAGGCGACGAGGTCGTCCATTTCCTGTTGTGAGAGGCCGATGGCGAAGCGGGCGTTGTAGAAGGTCACGACCTCGTGAAGGTTCCTTGCCGAGCCGTCGTGAAAGTACGGCGCGCGCGCCGCCAGCGCCCTGAGCGTCGGCCCCTTGAAGCGGCCGATGTCGCGCCAGCGGCCGGTGACGAGGGCGCGTCCCGGGTCCGTGCTTTGAATCGTCTCCCCGGTGGCTTTGTTGCGCAGGGTGTACAGCGGCTGGTCGGCGCGGCGCCGACTGGCATCGGCCAGGCCGATGTCGAGGGGCAGCGGCACCGAATGGTTGCCGGCGTTGGGCGCGTTGTGGCAGGTCGTGCAGGTGCCGGCGATCGCCGGCAGATGCAGGTCGTCGTTGAGACCCTTGACGCCGGTGATGACGATCGGCCTGGTGTTGAAGAGTGCTTCGCCCCGGGCGACGGCGCGCCTTGCCACGGCGACGCCGCGGTCTCGGCCCTCTTCGTCTGGCCTGCGCGCGTCGAAGAGGTACGACTGCCAGCCGCTGTAGAGCGACATCGCGTTTGGCGTGAAGCTGGCGTGGCTGCGGTAGTCGCCCGCGAGCGTGTCGTTGATGCCGAAGTAACTGACCTGGCTCTGCAGGACCGACGGGCCGCCACGAGCGCCATGCACCGTCAGGCGACCGGCGTCTTCGTCGCGAACCTGCGCGGTGGTGAGGCTCAGCTCGAAGGCGACGATGGCCTCGCGCTGTGCCGCCGTCAGCGGCGCCGCTGCCTGCGCGTGGCCGACCGTCGCGCTGTTCGCCTGCTCGACGAGATTGAAGTGCAGGCTCGCGAAGCAGGTCGTCGTATTGAAGACGCAGTCGCTGCCGGCGGTGTCGCCGAAGGTCTCACGGCCATCCCACATCACGGCGCTCAGGAAGCGCAGGTTGGTTGCGGCCAGCGGCCGGCGAAACAGCGACAACTCGGCCGCCGACGCGAAGCCGTACGGGTCGTCGGCCTTGACGAGGTCGAACTCGGCGTTCGCCGGAATCGGCATGCCGACGCGGATGACGCCGTGCTTGAGAAGCATGCTGTACGCCTTCTCCCGCGCCGCTCGGGTCGAGACGTCGGCACGGGGCGAATTGGCGCCGTCGACGGGCCGAAAGATCGAGTCGGTGCCGCGCGTGTTCTCGAAGCGCTCTCGCAGGCCGCGTGGCGTGATGGACCAACCCTCGGCCGCCTGATGGCACGACTCGCAGGAACGTCCGTTCGCACCCAGGCTGGCGAAGAAGGGATTGCGGCGGTCGATGCGGCCAGTACTGCTCAGCGTCAACGCGGCGCCGCTCGGATTGCGGTGCAGCTCGCCGCCGTCGTTCCGGCGTTCGTCGTCGCCGGCCGCGACGATCGTGCTGAAGGCAAGCGAAAGGAAGCCGGCGAATACGGCGGCAGTCGTTGAACGCATGGCTGTCTCCGTACTGGTCGAATCGTCGCTAGCCCACGTCCGCACACACGCGCAGGTAGGTGGCTTCGACCACCGTGCGGTCATCTCGGCCGCTCTTGTTCTGGCGCTTGAACAGGGCTTCGAGCTCGGTCTGCAGTTCGCTGGCACGACCCGCACTCTCGGCGGCGGCGAAGGCGTTCATCGTCGGGCCGTAGTACCTGCGAAACGCGTCGACGAATTTTTCCGGGCTGCCGGCAAAGTCGAAGATGAAGGTTTCGCGGGCGAACGAGACCTTGCCGGGTGCCACGCCCGCGGCGGTGAACCGCTCGCTGGCATTGCTCTCGATCCCCCAGGCCATCGGGCTGACGAAGCCTTCGGGCGGCGGCGGCGAGTACGCGGAGCTGATCTTCAGGATCTGGGCCACCAGCGTCGGATCATTCGGAATCCAGTTGCCCATCACCACCCGCCCGCCCGGCCGCGTGACGCGAACCATCTCCTTGGCGACGTCGAGCGGCTTGGGCGCGAACATCGCGCCGAAGATGCTGACGACGAGGTCGAAGCGGGCGTCTTCCAGGGGCCGCAGGTCGCAGGCATCGCCCGCGACGAAGCGCAGGTTGCCGAGACCTGCCTCCTGCGCACGCCGGTTGCCGGCAGCGACCAGGTTGGAGGCGATGTCGACGCCGAGCACCTCGGCGCCGAGCTGCGCGGCGGGCAGCGCCGTCGTGCCGTCGCCGCAGCCGAGGTCGAGCACCTTCATGCCTCGAGTCGCGCCGAGCGACTTCACCAACGCCTCGCCGCTCGCGCGCATGGTCTGCGCAATGCGGGTGAAATCGCCTTTTTCCCAGAGCGCCTGATTCGGATTCATGTCGTGGTTCCTTCGCGGTCGAGTAACGTTTCGGGCTGACGAGACAGTGTCTCCATCGCTCGAGGCGGAAGCGATGAACCCGCTGTGAAAGCTTGTGAAAGACGGCGACACTGCGGCGCCCCGCGCTGCCGAAAAAACATCTGTCATGCCCATGAATACGTCGCCTCCTTTGCGGTTCGGCCGCCACGAGGTCCGGCCCGCCGAACGGCGCCTTCTCACCGACGGCCTGGGCGTGTCTCTGGGCGCACGCGCCTTCGACATGCTGCTGGCGCTGCTTGAGCGGCGCGATCGAGTCGTCGGGCGCGACGAGCTTTTCGGCCTGATCTGGCCGGGGCTCGTCGTCGAGGACAACAACCTGCGCCAACAGGTGTCGGCGCTGCGCAAGGTGTTGGGCGCCGAGGCGGTGGCGACCGTGCCGGGTCGCGGCTATCGCTTCGCCTTGCCGGTGGATGGTGACGGCGCAAGGGCCGACATGCCGGCTGCGACGAAGGCTGCGCCGCTGCGCGGCAACTTGCCGATGAACCTGGCGTCGCTGATCGGCCGGGAAGACGAGCTCGCTGCTGTCGTCGAGCTGCTGGCGGCGACCCCTCTGCTCACGGTGGTGGGAGCCGGCGGGGTCGGCAAGACCCGCTTCGCGCAGGAGATCGCTGGCCGGACAGTCGGTGACCACGACGAGGGCGCCTGGTTCGTCGACCTCGCCCCGGTGACGGAGGCGGCACGCGTGCCGGCAGCCGTCGCCGACGTGCTCGGCGTGCGCGCCGAACCGGCGCGCACGCTGCTCGACACCCTGCTCGGCTTCCTGCGCGATCGCCGCCTGCTGCTCGTCCTCGACAACTGCGAGCACCTGGTCGACGCCTGCGCGCGCTTCGCCGACAGTGTCCTGCGCCGCTGCGCCGGCGTCCGCCTGCTGGCCACCAGCCGCGAGCCGCTCGGAATCGGCGGCGAGACGGTGTGGCGGATGCCCTCGCTGCGCACGGCCGTCATCGGCGCCGCCGACTCTCCCGAGCAACTGATGCGCTACGCCGCGATCGAGCTTTTCGTGCAACGCGCAAAGACAGCGTCGCCGGCCTTCGTGCTGAGCCATGGCAACGCCGCCGCCGTCGTTCGAATCTGCCACGATCTCGACGGCATTCCGCTCGCGCTGGAACTGGCAGCGGCGCGCATCCAGGGCATGCACGTCGAACAGGTTGCCGAACGGCTGCGCGATCGTTTCCATCTGCTCGCGCGCGGCAGCCGCACTGCCCTGCAGCGGCATCAGACGCTACGCTCGCTCATCGACTGGAGCCACGAGCTGTTGTCAGCGCCGGAGCGGGCGCTGCTTCGCCGCCTCGCGGTCTTCGCCGGCGGCTGGACGCTCGAGGCGGCCGAAGCGGTGGGTGCGGGCCACGGCCTCGTCGGCGAGGACGTCCTCGAGGTGCTCAGTCACCTGGTCGAGAAGTCGCTCGTGCAGCTCGACACGCGCTCGGCGCGGCCACGCTACCGAATGCTGGAGACCCTTCGCCAGTACGGCCTGGACAAGCTCGCCGAAGCCGGCGAGGCCGATGTCGTGCGTACCGCCCACCTGGCGTACTTCGCCAATCTCGCGGCGACGATGCGCCCGCATTTCAACGGCACCGACCAACTCGCCTGGTACGCCCGCGCCGATGCCGATCTCGACAATTTCCGCTCTGCGATCGGCTGGTCGCTGTGGCCTGACCGGGCCGATATCGGCTTCGCCATCGTCCACGCGCTGCACAAATACTGGTACCAGCGCATGTACTGGAAAGAAGGCGTCGCCTGGAACGAACGCCTCGCTGCCGCCTTGGGCAGCGACGCGGCGCCGACCCGGCGACAGGCTCAGTCGCTCTACGTCAGCGCCATGCTCATCGGCAACTTCGATATCGCCGCTTCGTTGCGCCTGAGCCGCGAGTGCCTGGCGATGTCGCGCGCGCTCGACTACGCCGAAGGGATCTCGTGGGCCTGCGGATGGATCGGCTACATCGAATCGCGGTCGAGACTGCCGCAGACCAAGCAGCTGTTCATCGACAGCCTGCGTCTGGCACGCACGATCACCGACCCGCACGGCGCCCGCATGGCCATCGTCAACAGCCTCATCTGCTACGCCGGCTATGAATCACTGATGGGCCGTTACGCCGACGCCGAGGCCCTGCTGCACGAGTGCGAAACCGAGACTCGGGCCATGGGGGGCGACCCTCTCTACGTGGGGCACTGCCGCGCCCTGCTCGGCAACATGGCGGTGCGGCAGGGCGATCTCGACCGCGCCAACGGCCTGCTCGCCGAGAGTCTGCTGCTCTACGGCGAAATCGACTCGCCGTTCGACGTCGCCGGCATCCTCTCGCAACAGGGCTTCCTGGCTCTGCGCCGGGGCGACGCGGCCGCTGCGCTCGACCTCTTCATGCAAAGCCTGCCGCACCACCGGGACTACCCGGCGTCGCCGTGGGCCGCCAAGGGGCTGGCACATCTGGTCATCGCCAACTCTGCCTGCGCGCGCTGGGATGTCGCAGTGAAGCTGGCGGCCGCGCTCGATGCGCGCGACGACGCGGCGATGGTGCCGCTGCGGGCACCCGGCGAGGTCGCGGGCCAGGTGGCGAGCGAGTACGACCAGGCCGTTGATCGAGCGCGTGAGGCGTTGGACGGAGCCTCGTTCAGGGATGCCTGCCAGGCGGGTTCGGCGCTGACGATGGCGCAGGCGATCGAACTGGCGCTCCGTCAGACGTGAACTGAGCCCGCGGTGTCGGCAGACGCGCCGCTGGCAAGACGCTTCCTCTGGTATCGCGTTTCAGCGGCTGCGCCGCCGAACTCAATCGGCAAACACCGGTTCGCCGAGATTCAACATCAATCGATTGGCCCACGCGAAGATGGCCACCGCGTGCACCAGGTCCAGCGTTTCCAGTGCCGACAGGCC
>JBDTJD010000049.1:0-10655 GCA_039935975.1 Caldimonas sp. | reverse complement strand
TCCTGGTAGTAGCCCTCGATGTTCTTCGGCAGGTCGAGGTGGGCGACGAAGCGCACGTCGGGCTTGTCGATGCCCATGCCGAAAGCGATCGTCGCGACCATGACGATGCCGTCCTCGCGCACGAAGCGGTTCTGGTGGCGCTGGCGCACGGCGGCGTCGAGACCGGCGTGATACGGCAGCGCCGCGATGCCCTCGCCGTCGAGCCAGGCCGCCGTCTCGTCGACCTTCTTCCTCGACTGGCAATAGACGATGCCCGCCTCGCCCTCGTGCTCGTCGCGCAGGAAGGCGAGCAGCTGGGCGCGCGCGTTGTCCTTGCCGACGACGGCGTAGCGGATGTTCGGCCGGTCGAAGCTGCTGACGAAGACGCGCGCGTCCTGCAGCTCGAGCCGCTCGACGATGTCGGCGCGAGTGAGCGCATCGGCGGTCGCGGTGAGGGCGATGCGCGGCACGCCGGGATAGCGCTCGTGCAGGACCGAGAGCTTCAGGTAGTCCTCGCGGAAGTCGTGGCCCCACTGGCTGACGCAGTGCGCCTCGTCGATCGCGAACAGGGAGAGCAGGCCGCGCTCGTGCAGCGAGTCGAGCTGGGCCAGCATGCGCGGCGTCGCGATGCGCTCGGGCGCGGCGTAGAGAAGGACGAGACGCCCGCTCATCATCTCGCGCTCGATCCGCGCGGCAGCGTCGCCCTCGAGCGTCGAGTTGAGGAACGCGGCGTGAACGCCCGCTTCCTCGAGGGCGCCGACCTGGTCGTGCATCAGCGCGATCAGCGGACTGACGACGATCGCGACGCCGGCGCCCGAGCGGTGGCGCACGATCGCCGGCACCTGGTAGCACAGGCTCTTGCCGCCGCCCGTCGGCATCAGGACGAGGGCGTCGCCGCCCACGACGACGTGTTCGATGATCGCTTCCTGCGGGCCGCGGAATTCGGCATAGCCGAAGACCTCGCCGAGCACCTGGCGGGCAGGCGTGGCGGCGGTCGGCGGGTCGGCGAGGGTCGAGGCGGTCATGGGCAGGTCACTTTACGCGACGGTCCCTCGGGCGGTTGTCGTTGCTTCGAGGGCCGCGCAATGGGGGGCGCGGCGCGGGCCGTCGCCGCATAATCTTTCCAAACCCCGAAACACGCGAAGGAGCGCCCCATGGCCTCGGTCAACAAAGTCATCATCGTCGGCAACCTCGGGCGCGATCCCGAGGTGCGCTACACCCCCAACGGCAGCGCCGTCTGCAACGTCACCGTCGCGACCTCGCGCGTGCGCAAGAACAAGGATTCGGGCGAGAAGTCGGAAGACACCGAATGGCACCGGATCGTCTTCTTCGACAAGCTGGCCGAGATCGCCGGCGAGTATTTGAAGAAGGGCCGGTCGGTGTATGTCGAGGGACGGCTGCAGACGCGCAAGTGGACCGACAAGGACGGCGCCGAGAAGTACACCACCGAGATCGTCGCCACCGAGATGCAGATGCTCGGCAGCCGCGAGGGGATGGGCGGCGGCGCCCCGTCGTCGGACGACGGCGGCGGCAACTACGAGCGCTCGGCGCCGGCGTCGCGTCCGGCGGGTGCGGCGGCGAACCGGCCGGCGGCGGCGAAGTCCTCGTCGGGCTTCAGCGACATGGACGACGACATTCCGTTCTGATCTTGCGGCGATCGCGGTGGGCGGCGCCTAGCGCGCCGCGCCGCGATAACGGCTCACCTCGAGCGACGACACAGCGCTCGCCCGCTGTCCCCAGGCGTTGCGGACATGGGTGAGGATCTCGGCGACGTCGCCGTCGGACAGCACGGTCGCGAACGGCGGCATGCCGAACGGTCGCGGGTTGCCCGCGGTCGTGGGCGGGAAGCCGCCGCGCAGGACGATGTGAACGAGGTTGGCCGGCGGCGACAGGACGACGGCGCGGTTGTTCGCCAGCGCCGGATACGCCCCGGGCACGCCGGCGCCGTCTTCGCCGTGGCAGTCTGCGCAATGGGTCTTGTAGAGCTGCGCGCCGCGCTCGCTCTTCGCGCCCTGCGCCGTTCGGGTCGACGTGTTCGCCGCCGTCGCAGCAGGCAGGCTGCGCAGGTACTCCGCCATCGCGGCGAGGTCGGCATCGTTCAGGTGGCTCGTCGAACGGGCGACGACCTCGGCCATCGGACCCTGGACGAACGCGTTTTTTGCGACGCCGTCCCTGAGCAGCGCAACGACCTGGTCGACGGACCACGCACCGACGCCCGCCTCGGCGTCGTCCCTGAGCGAAGGCGCATACCAGTTCTGGATCGGGATCAGGCCGCCGGCGAGATCGAACGGGCCGGTGGTCGCGCCGAACACGTTGCGCTGCGAGTGGCAGGCGTTGCAGTGACCGAGCGTCTCGACGAGGTAGGCGCCGCGATTCCACGATGCCGTGTGCGCCGGGTCCGTATCGAAACGACCGGGACGGAAGAAGAGCGCGCGCCAGACCGCGAGGGCCGCCCGCTGGTCGAACGGGAAGTCGAGCGCATGCGGCCGGTCCGCCTTGGCGACCGGCGCCAGACTGCGCAGGTACGCGAACATCGCGTCCGCGTCGACGCGCTCGACGCGGGTGTAATTCGGATACGGAAACGCGGGATAGAGCAGGCGGCCGTCGCGGGCCTTGCCGTTGTGCAGGGCGCGCCAGAAGTCGTCGGCGGTCCAGGCGCCGAGGCCGGTGGCGACGTCGGGCGTGAGGTTGGGGCCGTAGACGATCCCGAACGGCGTTTCGATCGCGCGCCCACCGGTGTACGGCTCGCCGCCCGGCTCGGTGTGGCAGCCGAGGCAACTGCCTGCGCGCACCAGATACTCGCCGCGGGCGACGAGGGTGGTGGCGTCGATGGCGGAGGTCGATGCCGCTGCCGGCTCGACATCGTCGCGGTTGAGCCAGGCGACGAGAGCGGCGGCGAGCGCAGCCGTCGCGACGACCGCGATGCCGATGCGAGCGACGACGCTGCGCACCGTCATTTCGGATGCGGTCCCGGAGGGGCGCCCGGCGTCGCCGGTGCATCGATCCCGCCGCAGCGCAGCGGCAGCGCGGCGATCGGCGCCGGAGCCGGCCGGGCGTGCTCCGGCACCGGCTGGGCCGCGAGCCAGGCCGAGACCGCGCCGATGTCGTCGGGCGTGAGGCGCGCCGCCACCTCGGCCATGCAGTCGGGCGCGCTCGCCTGGCGCTTGCCGGCCTTCCAGGCACCGAGCTGCGCATTGAGGTAGTCGCGCGGCAGTCCGAGCAGCCCAGGGATGAAGGGCGCCCAACCGGTCATCGCCGCGCCGTGGCAGTCGTTGCATGCGGGCACGCCGCTCTCGGGGCGACCGCGTCGCACGAGCGTTTCGCCGATCCTGCGAATCGAGGCCGACTCCACCGGTGGGGCCGGCGGCGGATAGGGCAGGTCGATCGACGCGAAATGGTCGGCGATCTCTTGCAGGTAGGCGTCGTCGAGCCACTCGACGAGGCCGTTCATCAACTCGTAGTGACGGCGGCCCTCGCGGAAATGGCGCAGCTGGTTGAAGAGATAGCCCGCGGGCTTGCCGGCGATGCGCGGGTAGTAGCCGTCGGGCGCGGCGCGGCCTTCGCGGCCGTGGCAGCCGGTGCAGGCGAGGACGCGCTGCGCGATCGTGTCTTCGAACGAGGCCGCATCGGCGCGCCCTGCCAGCAGGCCGCTGCCGAACACGAAGAGGGCAGAGGCGACAGCGAAGGCACAGGTGCCCGCCGCGCGCCCCCGCTCAGTCGGCATTCGTGAACGCACGCACTTCGGCGGCGAACGCGGCGTCGCCCTGCTCGCGGGCGATGCCCGCCGCGACGCCTTCGCGGTCGGCGATCGGCCGGTTCTGGCTCATCTTCCACTTGCCGACGAGCGAGGTGAGGACCAGCTCGATGCCGACGATCGACCCGAGCATCGTCTCGACGTAGTCGGCCGGCGCGTCGCTCACGGCCCAGGGCGCCGGACGGGCGCCCTCGTGACGAGTCGTCAGCCGGTCGACGAAGGCGCGCACCCATTCGCGGTCGTCGATCGGGCGCAGCAGCCCGCGCGCCTGGACGACGATGTAGTTCCAGGTCGGGACGACCTTGCCGTGCTCGGCCTTGGCCGGATACCAGGCCGGCGAGACGTAGCCCTGCGGCCCCTGGAAGACCACCAGCGACTCGACGTCGGTGCGCGCCGTGCGCCAGAGCGGATTGGCGCGCGCGACGTGGGCGCGGAGCACGCCGGGGCCAGCGTCGCCGTCGACGTCGAGCACGAACGGGATGTCGTTGGCATCGATTCCGCCATCGCCGTTTCGGGTGACGAGCAGGCCGAGCGGACGCGCGCGGATGAGGGTGCGCAGAGCTTCCGGTCGCGACTCGGCGAAGTGAGCGGGCAGGTACATGGACGAGGGACGACGAAGAACGCGAAGTATGCGTCCGCGGGGGCCCGTCACGCTGCTGGCGGATGCGCGGCCTGCCGCCGCGCCGTGTGGCTCAGGGCGCCCTGCGCCTGACGTTCAAGGCGTTGCCGGTGCGCACGCTCTCGCGGACGGTCGAGCCCGAGGCGAGGCTGTCGAGCGGCGCCTGGGCGCCGCGCAGGAGCGGTGCCTCGAAGGTCTTGTCGCGATCGCCGGCACCGGCGTTGAAGCGCGGCGTGACGGTCGAGCCGGAGCGGAACTCCACGCAGTCGGAGTCGTCGGGAAGGATGACGAGGAAGCGGCCCGGGAAGTGGGTCTTCATCGCGTCGGAGATGCGCTCCGAGAGGTCGATCGGCGCGACCGACGACTGGAAGGTCAGCCGGTTCTGCCCGTCGTAGACCGAATAGCAGTTCGCCGAGGCGAGCGTCGGCAGCGCGATCAGCACGGCGGCGGGCAGGAGGATCGACAGTCGGGGCGTGCGCATGATGGGACGGAAGTATCGGGACAGTGTCGAAAGATAGCCCCTGGCGCCGCCCTTGTCATGTGCCGCGTCGGCACGCGTTCAGGGGGAAGCGACCGACGGTCGCGCGCCGGCCCCGGGCGGTCGTGCCGGCACCCCGCCCGGGGCATCGGAGCCGTCGATGACGCCGCCACCCAGGCAGACCTCGCCGTCGTAGAGCACGACCGACTGCCCGGGCGTCACCGCCCACTGGCACGACTCGAAGGCGAGCTCGATGCGGCCGTCGCCATCGGTCGGCCGCAATTCGCACGCGGCGTCGGCCTGGCGATAGCGGGTCTTGGCCGCATAGCGGCCGGGCGGCGGCGGCGTGCCGGCGACCCAGCTCGCATCGTCGGCCTCGACCCGCCGCGACTGCAGCCAGGGGTGGTCGTGCCCGGAGACGACCTGCAGCACGTTGCGAGCGAGATCCTTTCTCGCCACGAACCACGGCGCGTGCTCGCCCCCGCCGCGCACGCCGCGGCTGTCCTTCAGGCCGCCGACGCCGATGCCCTTGCGCTGGCCGAGCGTGTAGAAGGAGAGCCCGACGTGCTCGCCGATCGTGCGGCCCCGCTCGTCCTCGATCGCTCCCGGCTCGTTGGCGAGATAGCGGTTCAGGAACTCGCGAAACGGCCGCTCGCCGATGAAGCAGATGCCGGTCGAGTCCTTCTTGGTCGCGTTCGGCAAGCCGATCTCGGTCGCCAGACGGCGCACCTCCGACTTCTTCAGCGCGCCGATCGGAAACAACGTGCGCGCAAGCTGTGCCTGGCTCAGCCGGTGCAGGAAGTAGCTCTGGTCCTTGGCGCCATCGAGGCCCTTGAGGAGCTGGAAAGCGCCGCCTTCGTGATGCCGGACGCGGGCATAGTGGCCGGTCGCGATGCGCTCGGCGCCGAGCCGAACGGCGTGATCGAGGAACGCCTTGAACTTGATCTCGGCGTTGCACAGCACGTCGGGATTGGGGGTGCGTCCGGCGCGGTATTCGCGCAGGAACTCGGCGAAGACGCGGTCCTTGTACTCGGCGGCGAAGTTGACGTGCTCGACCTCGATGCCGATCACGTCGGCGACGCTCGCGGCGTCGATGAAGTCCTGGCGCGACGAGCAGAACTCGTCGTCGTCGTCCTCTTCCCAGTTCTTCATGAAGATGCCGACCACCTCGTGGCCGGCGCGCTTGAGCAGCCACGCCGTCACCGCCGAATCGACGCCGCCCGAGAGGCCGACGACGATGCGCTGCGGGCTCCCCGTGCTCACGGCCGCTTCACCTCGGGGACGTACACGCTCGGCTCGGTGACGACGCGATCGAGCGGGATCGAGCAGCCGGCGGCGGCGTCCTCGATGCAGCGCAGGACGAGGCTGCTGCGGTGCCGCTCGCGCGAGGCGCGCAGCTCGTCGATCGTCATCCAGAGCGTGCGCACGATGCCCTCGTCCAGCGTCCTCGCCGGATCCGCGGCGCCGACCGTGCCGGCGAACGCCATGCGCAGATAGGTGACGTCTTCGCCGGTCGCCGGCCGCTCGAAGCGTGACAGGTAGACGCCGACAAGCCGCGCGGGCACGAACGCGCAGCCGGTCTCCTCGAGCGTTTCGCGGATCACCGCCTCCGCGGGTGACTCGCCGGGATCGAGATGGCCTGCGGGGTTGTTGAGACGCAAGCCTTCAGGCGTCTCCTCTTCCACGAGGAGGTACTCGTCGAGCGCGGCCGTGCCTTCGCGACGGCGGCTTGCGATCGCGGCGACGGTGACGCCCGGCTTCCATCGGTCGGCCATGGCGCGATGCTATCGGCCGGCTCCTGCCGCTGCTGCACTAGGGGCGGCCCGGCCTTGGGATTGCATCCTTTCTTGTAAGCTCGCACCGTGCCGACGGGCCGGGAGACAACAGCATGCTGATCGGAGTGCCGCGCGAGACGGCGACCGGCGAGACGCGGGTGGCCGCGACGCCGGAGACCACCAAGAAACTGAAGGCGCAGGGGCACACCGTCCGGGTCGAGTCGGGCGCCGGGCTGGCCGCCAGCGCCACCGACGAGGCCTATGCCGGCGTCGGTGCCGAGATCGTCGACCGCGGCGCGGCTTTCGCCTGCGACCTCGTCCTGAAGGTCCGCGCGCCGAGCGCCGACGAGCTGACGCTGATGAAAAGCGGCGCCAACCTGGTCGGCATGCTCAACCCCTTCGACCGGGCCGGCCTCGACGCGCTTGCGGCGGCAGGCCTCACCAGCTTCGCCCTCGAGGCAGCGCCGCGCACGACGCGCGCGCAGAGCATGGACGTGCTCTCCAGCCAGGCCAACATCGCCGGCTACAAGGCGGTGATGATTGCCGCCGACAAGTACCAGCGCTTCTTCCCGATGCTGATGACGGCGGCGGGCACGGTGAAGGCGGCCCGCGTCGTCGTCCTCGGCGTCGGCGTGGCCGGCCTGCAGGCCATCGCCACCGCCAAGCGCCTGGGCGCCGTGATCGAGGCGAGCGACGTCCGGCCGAGCGTCAAGGAGCAGGTCGAGTCGCTCGGCGGCAAGTTCATCGACGTGCCGTACGAGACGCCGGAAGAAAAGGAAGCAGCCGTGGGCGTCGGCGGCTACGCCAAGGCGATGCCGCAGAGCTGGCTCGACCGGCAGAAGGCCGAGGTCGCCAAGCGCATCGCCGCGGCCGACGTCGTGATCACCACCGCGCTCATTCCGGGCCGCGCTGCGCCGGTGCTCGTCACCGAGGAGATGGTGAAGTCGATGAAGCCGGGCTCGGTGATCGTCGACATCGCCGCCGGCAAGGGCCCGGACGGCGTCGGCGGCAACACGCCGCTCAGCGAGGCCGACAGGACCGTCGTCAAGCACGGCGTCACGATCGTCGGCGAGACCAACCTCGCGGCGCGGGTCGGCGCCGACGCGTCGGCCCTCTACGCGAGGAACGTGTTCGACTTCCTGAAGCTCGTGCTCACCAAGGAAGGCGGCTTCGCCGTGCCGATGGACGACGACATCGTCGCGGCCTGCCTGATGACTCAGGGCGGCCAGGTCAAGCGCGCCTGAAGCGCATCACCGAAGAAGAACGAACCGGAGCCCTGCCATGGACGTCGTCTCGCACACCGTCATCAACCTCATCATCTTCGTGCTCGCGATCTATGTCGGCTACCACGTCGTCTGGACCGTGACGCCGGCGCTCCACACGCCGCTCATGGCGGTGACCAACGCGATCTCGGCGATCGTCATCGTCGGCGCGATGCTCGCCGCCGCGCTCACCGAGACGACGCTCGGCAAGTCGATGGGGGTTCTGGCGGTCGCGCTCGCGGCGGTGAACGTCTTCGGCGGTTTCCTGGTCACGCGGCGAATGCTGGAGATGTTCAGGAAGAAGGAGAAGAAGGCCCTGCCGGCGACGGCGGAGAGCAGCAAGCCATGAGCCTGAACCTCGTCACGCTGCTGTACCTGGTGGCGAGCGTCTGCTTCATCCAGGCGCTGAAGGGCCTGTCGCATCCGACGACGTCGATTCGAGGAAACATGTTCGGCATGGTCGGCATGGCGATCGCTGCGCTGACGACGTGCGCGCTGATCGTCAAGCTCATGGAGTCGTACCAGCTCTCGCCGACGATCGGCCTGGCCTGGGTGCTGCTCGGCCTGGTCGTCGGCGGCGGCTACGGCGCGTGGCGCGCCAAGACCGTCGAGATGACGGCAATGCCCGAGCTGGTCGCGTTCTTCCATTCGATGATCGGCATGGCCGCGGTGTTCATCGCCGTCGCCGCCGCGGTCGAGCCCTACGCCTTCGGCATCGTCGCCCGGCCGCTCGCGGGCGCGGCGGCCGACCCGATCCCGACCGGCAACCGTCTCGAGCTGATCCTCGGCGCCGCGATCGGCGCGATCACCTTCAGCGGCTCGGTGATCGCCTGGGGCAAGCTCTCGGGCAAGTCGAAGATCCGCGTCTTCCAGGGCGCGCCGGTCACCTTCAAGGGCCAGCACTGGCTCAACCTCGCGCTGGCGATCGCGATGATCGCCCTGATCGCCGGCTACACGCTCTCGGAGAGCCGCGTCGACTTCTACCTCGTGCTCGCGATCGCGTTTCTGATCGGCGTCCTGATCATCATCCCGATCGGCGGCGCCGACATGCCGGTCGTGGTGTCGATGCTCAACAGCTATTCGGGCTGGGCCGCCGCCGGCATCGGCTTCTCGCTCAACAACGCGATGCTCATCATCGCCGGCTCGCTGGTCGGCAGCTCGGGCGCGATCCTGAGCTACATCATGTGCAAGGCGATGAACCGCTCGTTCTTCAACGTCATCCTCGGCGGCTTCGGCGGCGAGGCCGCGACCCTGGGCGGCGCGAAGGCGGAGCAGCGGCCGGTCAAGAGCGGCAGCGCCGACGACGCCGCGTTCATCCTCGGCAACGCCGAGACCGTCGTGATCGTGCCGGGCTACGGCCTCGCGGTCGCGCGCGCGCAGCACGCCGTCAAGGAGCTCGCCACCAGGCTGATCGAGAAGGGCATCTCGGTGAAGTACGCGATCCATCCCGTCGCCGGCCGGATGCCGGGGCACATGAACGTGCTGCTGGCCGAGGCCGAGGTGCCGTACGACCAGGTGTTCGAGATGGAAGACATCAACGGCGAGCTCGGCCAGGTCGACGTCGCCGTCATCCTCGGCGCCAACGACGTCGTCAATCCGGCAGCGCACACCAAGGGCAGCGCGATCTACGGCATGCCGATCATCGAGGCCTACAAGGCCAAGACGATCATCGTCAACAAGCGCTCGATGGCCGCGGGCTACGCCGGCCTCGACAACGAGCTTTTCTACATGGACAAGACGATGATGGTCTTCGGCGACGCCAAGAAGGTGGTCGAGGACATCGTCAAGGCGATCGAGTAGGCGGCGACCGGATTTGCAGCCGCGAGCCACGCGCGGTGTCCTTGATGGCCTCCCCGATCGCGGGGACGGCCGCCGCGGCAAGGGGACCGGCACCGGTGTGAGCTTTCCCCGCCTGCAAGTCCACGGTACTCATTGGTCGCCTGGTCGGCTCGCGCCATGAAGCTGAGTTTCGAACGGAGGCGGCGAAATGCTGATGGCGCTGCCGCAGGGCAGCCGACGCGTCCCAGCTAGAACATCAGGCGCGGCAGCCACAGGCTGATTGCCGGAACGTAGGTCACGAGGACGAGGAAGGTGAGCAGGACGAGCGTCCACGGAAGGGCAGCGCGCACCACCCGCGCGATCGACATTCCGGTGATTCCTGACGTGACGAACAGGTTGAGGCCGATCGGTGGCGTGACCATGCCGATCTCCAGGTTGACGACCATGATGATCCCGAGATGGACCGGATCGATGCCCAGCCGGCTCGCGATCGGAAACAGGATCGGCGCCATGATGAGGATGATCCCGGTCGGCTCCATGAACATGCCGGCGATGAGGAGCAGCACGTTGACGACGATCAGGAACTGCCAGGCCGGCATGCCCCAGCCGACGATGGTCTCGGCGATCGCCTGCGGGATGCGCTCGGTCGTCAGCACGTGCGCGAAGAGCAGCGCGTTGGCGATGATGAACATCAGCATCACCGTCACCTTGCCCGAGTCGATCAGGACGCGCGGCACGTCCTTCAGGCCGATGTCGCGGTAGACGAAGACGGCGATGAGGAAGGCATACACCGCGGCCACTGCGGCCGCTTCGGTCGGCGTGAAGATGCCGCCGTAGATGCCGCCCAGGATGATGACGACGAGCATCAGGCCCCACAGCGACTCGCGCCCCGAGATCAGGATGTCGCGCGCCGATGCGCGCGGCTGCTTCGGCAGCTTCAGCATGCGGGCGCGGATGTAGATCGCGACCATCAGCATCAAGCCGAGCAGGAGGCCGGGCACGACACCGG
>JBDTJD010000048.1:0-8618 GCA_039935975.1 Caldimonas sp. | reverse complement strand
TGCTGCTTGATCCAGTCGAAGTCGACGCCCCAGACCGCGGCATAGTGCTTCCACGATCCGTCCGACAGGCCGTAGTAGCCCGGCAGCGAGTCGGGGTTCGGGCCGATGTCGGTGGCACCCTGCACGTTGTCGTGGCCACGGAAGATGTTGGCGCCGCCGCCGCTGACGCCGACATTGCCGAGCGCGAGCTGCACGATGCAGGAGGCCCGAACCATCGCGCTGCCGATCGAGTGCTGGGTCTGGCCCATGCACCACACCAGCGTGCTCGGCCGGTTCTCGGCCATCGTCTTGGCGGCCTGGTAGCAGGTGGCCTCGTCGACGCCGCAGGCCTCGAACACCTTGTCAGGCGTCCACTTGGCCAGCACGTCCTCGCGCACCTTGTCCATGCCGTAGACGCGGTCGTGGATGTACTTCTTGTCTTCCCAGCCGTTCTTGAAGATGTGGTAAAGCATGCCGAACAGGAACGGGATGTCGCTGCCCGAGCGGATGCGGATGTACTGGTCGGCCTTCGCAGCCGTACGGGTGAAGCGCGGATCGACGACGATCATCTTCGTGCCGGTTTCCTTCGCGTGCAGCATGTGCAGCAACGACACCGGATGGGCTTCGGCGGCGTTCGAGCCGATGTAGAGCGCAGCCTTCGAATTGCGCATGTCGTTGTAGGAATTCGTCATTGCGCCGTAGCCCCAGGTGTTCGCGACACCGGCGACCGTGGTCGAGTGGCAGATCCGCGCCTGGTGGTCGCAGTTGTTGCTGCCCCACAGGCTGATCCACTTGCGCAACAGGTAAGCCTGTTCGTTGCTGTGCTTGGACGAGCCGACCAGGAACAGCGAATCGGGACCGCTCTGCTTCTTCAGCTCGAGCATCTTCGCGGTGACCTCGCTGAGTGCCTGGTCCCAGCTGATGCGCTGGTACTTGCCGCCGACCAGCTTCATCGGGTACTTGAGGCGGTACTCGCCGTGCCCGTGCTCGCGGAGCGCGGCGCCCTTGGCGCAATGCGCACCGAGATTGATGGGCGAATCGAACACCGGCTCCTGGCGCGTCCAGACGCCGTTCTCGACCACCGCGTCCAGTGCGCAGCCGACCGAGCAGTGCGTGCAGACGGTACGCCGCACGACCGTCTTGGCAGCGGCCGTGGCCGGCGCGTCGGCGGCGTGCGCCTTGCGCACGAGGGACAGTTGGGAGGTCGCGAGACCGACGCCGACGCCCAGCCCGGATCGGCGCAGGAACGCGCGCCGGTCCATGGTCGGGATCGCGCGCTGGACGCCTCGGCCGAGGCTGGCGACGAGCGACGAAGACGCGGCGCCTCGCTCGGAAGACTTACGCGTGAGCAACATGATTTCCCCGTTCCTGCAATGCAGCGACCGAACTCAGGACTTCGTCGTTTCGTAGTAACGAAGTACGTGCGGAGTGACCTGGTAGCCCGCCTCCTGCGAAGGCAGTGCCTTCGCCAGCACCGGCCCCGGCGCAGCGACGACGTGGCCGCGCAGGATCTGCGTGGTCACCGCGGCGACGCCGGCGACACCGGCGCCGAGGATCAGGCCACGACGCTCGACCTTACCGCCGCCGACATCGGCGGAGCGCTGGAACGGATTCAATTTCATGCCTGACTCCTTGACCGCATTTCGACCGGCGCGTTGCCGACCAAGCGGCTCGCACCACGCTCGCGAGCATCGACCCGAACGAACGAACTGTATGTACCCTGGCGGACGAACGCCTGTCTCATCGAAACCACTCTAGCAGTCGGCCCCCGGGCGTCAATCGGGTTTCTGACTACGCTGGCGCCAGGCCGCCTCGGGCATGCGCGCGACGAAGCGCCAAGTTCGTCACGCATCGAGAAGGTCGAGTCCCTGCGCCTCGACGGCCGCGAAGTCGCGCGTGAGCACGGCGACGCTGCGGTAGAAATCGGCGCGCGGGTGCGCCTCCAGCACCTCGCAGAGGGCGTCGACCCAGCCCCGCAAGTGCGCGTTGTAGAAGCGCTGCTGTGCTGCGAGGTTGCTCGTCTCGACGTCCTCGCCGGCGATCAGGTAGCGCATCACTTCGCACAGGCTTGCGATGTGATCCTCGGTCTCGGCGATGGATTCAGGACGCTCCAGGCCGAGCATGCGCAGGTCGTCGCGCAACTCGACCAGCGGCTTCTCGTTGAGCGTGCCGGCGAGGTAGTACGAGCCGTAGAGAAAGATCGCTGGCCTGCCGATGCCGAGGAACAGTTCCGCGTACTCGTCGGCGATTTCCTTGGCGCTCAGCCGCCCTGACGCGGCGACGACCTCGCCCCACGCCCTTTCGAGAAACGCCTCCCGGACCGGCGCCTCGGTCGCAGCGGCTCGCATGCGCGCAAGCAACTCGTCCGTCGGCGGCTCGTAGTACAGGTTCGCCAGCAGGCCGTAAAGCTCCGCCCGGGCCAGCTCGTCGCTGTCGTCCGGGGTGCTGAAATTCAATGTGGCCATCGAACGCTACAGCTCGCTGATCTTCACTTCGTCGGACCGGGTGTGGATGTCGATCACCCGGCAGTCGCCGCACATCTTCAGGCGCTCGGCGGCGGCACCCTGGAACATCGAATGGCCGGCGAGCCGCGCCAGCATCGTCGCGACCGCCTGCGGCGTACCGAACGGCTTGGCGCATCGAATGCAGCGGAACGGTTCGACTTCGTTCAGCACGCGCGCCTGTTTCCTCGCCTTGCCGCCGTCGGCCAGCAGGAGGCGCGGCTCGAGCGTGATCGCGTGCTCGGGACAGGTGGCCGCGCACAGACCGCACTGAACGCAGTTCTTCTCGATGAAGCGCAGCTGCGGCCGGTCCGGGTTGTCGGCGAGCGCGGCCTCGGGACACGCCCCGACGCAAGCCAGGCACAAGGTGCAGGCATCCCTGTCGACGATGAGGTTTCCGAACGGGCTGCCGTGCGCCGGCAGCGCGATCTCCTGCGGAACCGTCGGCGCGTGCTGCATGAGATGGTCGAGCGCGAGGTCGAGCGTCGCACGCTTGTCCGTCTGAACGCTGAAGGTGGCGCCACGCCTGACGGTTGCCGCCGGCGCGACGTGCAAAGCCCGATCCAGTTGCAGCAATGCAGCATCGGTCTGGCCAGCCGGGGCGATCGGCAGCGCCGCCGCCGGCCCGCTCGCCCGCTCCTCGGCCGCCGCTGAACCGGCGCGCGACAGGCCGGCATCGATGATGCGGAAGTGCGCGCCGGCATAGCCCAGTCCGGCGAGGATGGCCTCGGCGACCTCCATCTGTGCGCCGACCGCCGCTCGATAGTCTGGTGCCTCCTCGTCGGTCATCAGCACCCAGACCTGTGCCGCGCCGTACGCGATCGCAGCGAGCCACAGGTCGATGCCGGTCGACGCCGTGTGCCACACATCGACCGGCAATACCCGCGCGGGCACGCCGCGCACGCGGGCATCGACGCGCGCGGCGCGGCCCAGGCTGCGGATCGCCGCCACCCCCGCGCCCTGGCTGTGCACGAGCAGCGCGGCATCGGTGCCGCCTGCCTTCGCGTAGGTCGCCAGCAGCGTGCGCAGCCGACGGCCCATCTCGTTCGGACGCGGCGTCGCGAAGCTGATCGCACCGCTCGGGCATACCGTCGTGCAGGCGCCGCAACCGACGCACAGGTGCGGCTCGACGACGATGCCGCCGGCACCGCTTCCGTCTCGCCCCTTCATCGAAGCGTCGCTGCGGATCGCCACCGCGGAGCAGACGTCGATGCAGGCGGTGCAGCCGATCTGCTCGTTGCGGCTGTGCGCGCAGATCTTGCGCTTGTATTCGAAGAACTTCGGCTTCTCGAACTCGCCGACGCTTTCGCGCAGCTGCAGCACCGCGTCGACGAGGGCGGCCTCGTCCGCGGCGCGGAAATATCCCTGCGGCGGCTGGTGCAAGGCAATCTGCGGCGCGACGCCGAGGTCGAGGACGAGGTCGAACGATTCGGTGACGTCCTGTGCCGCGCGCTGGAAATCGATCGCGCCGGCCGCCTCGCAGACGCGCACGCAATCGCGGTGGCCGCTGCACTTCGACAGGTCGATCTGATAGCTGAAGTCGATCGCCTGCTCGGGACACGCGACCACGCACGCGTTGCAACGCGTGCACAGGTCGAGGTCGATCGGGTTCGCGCTGCTCCAGCTCACCTCGAACGCGCCGAGCCAGCCGCTGACGCGCGTCGGCCTGCCGGCATGGACGGCGAACTGGCGCTCCTGCGGCAGGCTGCCGGCTTCGGGCAGCAGCAGGCTCACGTCGAGCTTGTCGCCGAGCATCCGCGCCGCGCGCAGTGCCGGCCCCGCCGGGCCGATCACCAGCACGCGACCTGCCGAGCGGTAGCCGACGACCGGTACCGGCTCGGGCGCCGGCAGTTGCGCCGCCGCGATCAGCGCGGCGATCTTCGGAGTCGCCGAGGCGCCGTCCTTCGACCAGCCTGCCGCCTCGCGGATGTTGACGAAGCGGATCGGCCGCTCGGCCAGGCCGGGCGTCCCTTCGGTCTGCTCGTTCAGCTCGAGGAAGAGGCGGCTTTCCTGGGTGCAGGCGACAAGCAGGTCGTCGCTGCCCTTGGCGGCGCGCTGGAACGCGCTGGCCTGGCGCCGGCACAAGGTCGTGTGCACCGTCTCGAGACCCGAGCCGGCAGCGCCGCCGAGCGCCGTGCGCAGCGCCGCGCCGTCCAGCGGGATCGTCTTGTTGCAGTCACAGATCAGTGTCGTCATCGATTCGAATCCGGGAAGTGGCGACCGGCGCATGCATGCCAGCCGGCTCGGGCATCGGCAGCGAGGCCGCAGGCGCCGGCGCTTCGCTGCCGACCGCGTCGGCGCTGTCGGCCTGGTCCAAGCGTTGCTCGTCGACGACCTTCTGCTCCGCTTCGATCTCGTGATCGAACAGGCCGAGAAACGCCGACTGGTTCATCTGCCGCAGCATCGCGAGCGGAATCGGGTCGGGGGTGTTGTAGTCGCCGATGTAGGTGTCGAGCCCATCCATCACGTTGTAGCGGGGGTCGCTGAAGAGCTTCTTCATCGCCGCGTTCGAGACCCCCGGGTCGACGCCCGGTCCGACGAAGGAGGCGAAGTCGGAGTTGCGGGTCAGCCGCGCGACGTCGGCCATCGTGGGCAGCACCGGTGGCTGGCCGACGCTGGCCGGCGTCGGCAGCTGTACCGACCCTGCGGCCGGCGCCACCGCGACGACAGCGCCAGGCTCGGCCTTGGCGACAGCTCCATCCGCTGGTCCGGGTGCAGGTTTTTCGGCTGGCGCGACGCCGCTGCGCGCGAGCGCCTTGCGCCGGGCCCAGCGCGAGACGAAGCCATCGTCGGTGGCGCTCATGTGCGCTGCGCCGGCGTGACGAACGACTGCGGCCGGCGCCGGCGCTTGGGCTCGGGCCGGTAGTAGACGTCGTTGTAGGCCTGCAGCCAGGCCGCGAGTTCGCGCTGCAGCGGCACGTTGTCGACGCGTTCCTGCGCGTCGAGCCAGCGGCCGGCTTCGTGATACGAAACGCTCACCGTTTCCGGCCACGCCCGCGACGGATCTTCATCGTCGACGCGCCAGACGACGAACCAGACCGGCGTGCCGGTCTCGAGATTGAGGTGATAGCCCTCGGCCTGGTCAGCGAACAGCTCGAGGCGAAAGCCGGGATGGAGCGTGCGCCGGAGCCTGCCGTCGTCGCGCAGCACGCGCACCTCGGTGCCGAACGCTTCCTCGTGCGGGACCACTTCGACGATGCGAAAGCGCCAGTCCTCGAACTGATTGGGCGCCTTCTCGCGCTCCATCACGACCGCGACGTCGACCGCTGGCCGTGCAGCGTCGGCATCGTCAATGGCAGCGGGAGTCATGAAGCGCAGTCTAGCCGCCGCGTCGAGCCGCAGCGGCGCGAAGGCTATCGCGGATGCTCAGGGTGCCTCGCGCAGAACCACGACGGACGTCGTGCCGACCCCGCGCGGATCAGGTGTCCTTCGAAATGCTGATCGTCGGGAACTTCGCCGAGAAGTCCTTCGAGCGCTGCGCGATCTTGACCGCGACCTGGCGCGCGACGCGCTTGTAGAGGCCGGCGATCTCGCCGTCGGGATCGCTCACGACCGTCGGCCTTCCGCTGTCGGCCTGGACCCGGATCGACAGGTTGAGCGGGAGCGCGCCGAGGTAGTCCATCTTGTACTCGGCGGCCAGGCGCTTGCCACCCTCCTCGCCGAAGATGTGCTCGACGTGGCCGCAGTTCTCGCACACGTGCACCGCCATGTTCTCGACGATGCCCAGGATCGGCACGCCGACCTTCTCGAACATCTTGATGCCCTTCTTGGCATCGAGCAGGGCGATGTCCTGCGGCGTCGTCACGATCACCGCGCCGGTGAGCGGCACGCGCTGCGAGAGCGTCAGCTGGATGTCGCCGGTGCCCGGCGGCAGGTCGACGATCAGGTAGTCGAGGTCGCCCCAGTTGGTCTGGCGAAGCAGCTGCTCGAGCGCCTGGGTGACCATCGGCCCTCGCCAGATCATCGGATTGTCCTGCTCGACGAGAAAGCCGATCGACATCACCTGGACGCCGTAGTTCTCCATCGGCTCCATCGTCTTGCCGTCGCTCGACTCGGGCCGGCCCTCGATGCCCATCATCATGGGCTGGCTCGGCCCGTAGATGTCGGCGTCGAGGATGCCGACCTTCGCGCCTTCGGCGGCGAGCGCAAGCGCGAGGTTGACCGCGGTCGTGCTCTTGCCGACGCCGCCCTTGCCCGAGGCGACGGCGACGATGTTCTTCACGTTCGGCAGGAGCTGCACGCCGCGTTGCACCGCGTGCGGGACGATCTTCGAGGCGACGCTGACGCTCACGTTGGAGACCCCGGCGACGGCGCGCGCCGCGGCGACGAGCGCGCGCCGGATCGTCTCGATCTGCGACTTGGCCGGATAGCCGAGCTGGACCTCGAAGGCGACGTCGCCGCCCTCGATGCGCAGGTTGCGCAACTGCTTGGTGGAGACGAAGTCGCTGCCGGTCTCGGGGTCGACGACGGCGCGCAGCGCCTGGAGCAAATCGGGTTCGTGAATGGGCATGAAGGCTCGACGGGGCAGGTGCGGCGGGTGTCGGGCCAGTCTAGCGCAGGGTCAACGCGCGAGAAGCGCCACGATCTCGTCGAGCAGGGCCGGCTGGGTCAGGTGGCCGTCGAAGCCGGCCACCTCCGGCCGGCCGCCGTCGCCGCCGCGGCCCCAGCCTGTGAGCGCGATGATGCGCAGCTCGCTCGCCCACGGCATCGAGCGAATTCGCCGGCAGACTTCGCGGCCCTCGATGTCCGGCAGGCCGATGTCGATCAGGACGACGTCCGGCTCGAGCGCCTCGGCGCGCACGAGCGCCTGCGCGCCGTCGTGAGCGACGTGGGCGTCGTGGCCGGCGAGCGTCAGCAGGTCGGCGAGGCTGTCGGCGCCGTCGCGGTTGTCGTCGACGACGAGGATGCGCAGGCGCTCGGGGCTCGCCCGCGCTGCGGGATCGCCGGTCGCCAGGGGCTCGTCATCGTCTGTGGCGACGGGCAAGGCGACCGTGAACGTGCTGCCGCGGCCCGGCCCGTCGCTCGTCGCGACGACGTCGCCCCCGTGCAGCTGAACCAGCCGGCGCACCAGTGCCAGGCCGATGCCCAGCCCCTCGCGTTGGCGGGCGAGTCCGCCCGAGGCCTGCGAGAACATCTCGAAAACGCGCTCGAGATCGGCGCCGGCGATGCCGATGCCGTCGTCGCGCACGGCGGTCGTGACCCGGTCCCCGTCGCGCTGCACGACGACCTCGACATGACCGCCCGGCGGCGTGAACTTGCACGCGTTGCCGATCAGGTTGGTGAAGACCTGGACCAGCCGGGCGCGATCGGCGCGCACGCGCACCGGCGCCGCGGGCAGACGCACCGCAAGAGCCTGGCCGGAGGCCTGCGCCGCGGCGCGGCACGACCCAATGGCCTGCTCGACGACCGGAGCGAGATCGACCATTTCCCAGCGCAGGACGAGCCGATCGAGGTTGAGCCGGCCGACGTCGAGGAGATCGTCGATCAGGAGGGCGAGCTGGCTCAGCTGGCGCTCCATGACGGCGCTCGCCTTCTCGAACGCGGCGCTTCCGGCCGGGCTGCGCTGCACGATGGCGAGCGAGTTGCGCAAGGGCGCGAGCGGATTGCGCAGCTCGTGCGCAAGCGCGTCGAAGAACTCGTCCTTGCGCCGGTCGGCATCCTGCAGGGACTGCAAAGCCCGCTTCTGATCGGTGATGTCGCCGATCAGGCCGATGAGGCGCGTGCCGAGCTTCGGATCGGTGATGGTCCGGCCGCGCGATGACAGCCAGCGCACCTTGCCGTCGCTGCGCACGATCCGGAACTCGTGGCGGTAGACGCCGCTCTCCAGGGCCGCTGCGATCGCCGCGCGCCGCCCGGCCCGGTCGTCCGGGTGGACGCGTTCGCCCAGAAGCTCCGCCGTCACCGGCTCGTCGGCGCCGACGCCCATCAGCTCGCGGGTCTTGTCGGTCCAGACCGTCTCGCCGGTCGACGGGTCGTATTGCCAGCTGCCGAAGTTGGCGGCCTCCATCGTCAGGCGCAGGCGGGCCTCGCTTTCGGCAAGCAGCCGGCCGAGGCGGCCGCGCTCGGTGACGTCGACGGCGTTGGTCACGAGCATGCGCCGGCCGCGCTCGTCGCGGCCGAGCGGCGCGGTGATGAATC